>CAZPED010000289.1:0-5667 GCA_964585335.1 uncultured Planctomycetaceae bacterium
GACGTCGACCTGGTGCGGTTGATGCTCGAGTTCGCGGCCGACGCTTATCCGAATCTCGACCGCCTCGGCTGCCTGCTCGAAATCGACCGGTTGGGCGTGGCCTGCGGCGACTATGCTAGCTGCCGGGCTCAATGCGGACCGGCAGGCCGGCTGCGAGCCATCAGCCAGTTTCTCTACGAAGTCGAGGGCTTTCACGGCAACCGCGACGACTACTACGAGCCCGAGAACAGCTACCTCAACGAGGTGCTGGCCCGCCGCCGCGGCATTCCGATCTCGCTGGGAATTCTGTACATGGCCGTTGCCTCGCGGGCCGGCGTGCGCATGTTCGGCGTGAACACGCCCGGACATTTTGTCGTGGGTTGCTGCTGCGGAGGCGACGTGGCGCTGGTCGACCCGTTTAACAACGGCGACGTGCTTGACCCTTGCAGTTGCAAAAAGCGGATCGAGCAGGCGCTGGGGCAGCGCGGCGCGCTCGACGGCTTCGAGTTTCGCGCGGCGCCGACGCTCGACATCGCGGCACGGGTGTTGCGCAACCTGAAGGCCGCCTACGCGATGCGCGAGTGTTGGTCCTCGGTGCTTCGCATTCAGGAACGCTTGGCGATGATGTTGCCCCAGATTCCGCAAGAACGCCGCGATCTGGGGCTGATTTATTTGCGCTTGGGCCAACCGTGCCAAGCGCTGCCCGTGCTGGAGCAATACTTGCGCGTGTGTGGCAGCGAGCAGGCCGCGGCGCTGGCCCCATCGGTGCAAGCGGCGCGCAGGATGATTGCCGAACTGAATTAGCCTGCGCGGCAAGCGCTTAGCAAGGGCAGGATGCCCATGAACCGCACTCAACGACACTCGCTGGCCGCCGACGCGACGACGGCGCCCCGCGCAGCCTGCGGGCAACCAACTACCTCGCCCTGGAACGGCAAGCGTGTCACGCTCATGGGACTCGGCCGTCATGGCGGTGGGCTGGGCGCTGCCCGCTATCTGGCCGAGCGTGGCGCGGCGGTGACGATTAGCGACGTGGCCGACGCGGCGCAACTGGCCGAATCACTGGCCCGGCTCGAAGACGTGCCGCTGGCGGCCGTGAAGCTGGGCCTTCACGACCCCGACGATTTTCGCTCGGCCGACCTTGTAGTTGTTAATCCGGCCGTGCGGCCAGACCACCCACTCCTGGCGCTGGCGCGCGAGTCGGGCGCCGCGCTGACTTCGGAAACCGAGCTGTTCTTGCGGGCCTGTCCGGCCACGGTCATTGGCGTGACGGGCAGCAACGGCAAGTCGACCTGTTGCGCCATGTTGGCCGAAGTGCTGAGCGCCGCGGGCCGCCGCACGTGGCTGGGGGGCAACATTGGCGGTAGCTTGCTCGACGACGTTGACCTCATGACGACCAGCGACTGGGTAGTGCTCGAACTCAGCAGTTTCCAGTTGGCGCATCTGAGTCCGGGCACGCCGATGCCGCGCTACGGCCTGGTGACGAATTGCACGCCCAACCATTTGGATTGGCATGGCCAGCTGGCCGAGTACGTGGCGGCCAAGCAACGCCTGGTGCGCGAGCAACCGCCGCAAGGTTGGACCGTGCTCGATCCGGCCGATCGGGTGTTGGCTCCGTGGCGGGCGACCGCGGCCGGAAGGCTGCTGGCGCCGTGGGCCGACCAGCGCGTGCCCGAGCTGGCCGTGCCAGGCCGCCATAACCGGCGAAACGCGGCGGCGGTGGCGGCGCTGGCCGAGTCGCTGGGGTGCGACGTCTCGATTGTCCGCGATACGCTAGCCGACTTTACCGGGCTCGACCATCGCATTCAGTTTCTGGGTGAAATCGAGGGCCGGCGTTTTTACAACGACTCGAAGTCCACGTCGCCCGACGCGGCTCGCGCGGCGCTAGCAGCCGTGCCTGGACCGATTTGGTGGCTGGCCGGCGGCGCGGCCAAGGGAGCTTCGTTCGACGAGTTGGCTCACGTCGCGGTGCTGACAATCCGGGGCGCGGCGCTCTACGGCGCCGCGCGCGACGCCGTTGGCCGGTCACTGCAGCAAGCGACCGCCGCGTGCCAGTTGCACTCCACGCCGCAACTGGCCGACGCGCTTGCCTGGTGCTGGCGGCAAAGCCAGCCTGGCGATGCCATCGTGCTATCGCCCGCGTGCGCCAGCCACGACCAATTCCAAGACTTTACCGAGCGGGGCGAAGTGTTCTGTCAACTCGTGGCGCAGCTTGCGCGGGGCGGCAATTCGCCCGCGGCCGGTTAGTGCCACCAGATCCGCTCCTTGTGGCTGCCACGGGCCACGGCTACGATGGCAGTGTGTCCGGCAGCGGTCGAAACCGCGCCGAAAAACAGAGAAGGCCGTCCGTGTCGAAACGCAAAGAACCCGTCAATCCGTATTACGTGTTACTGGTGCTGCTGGGGGTGGTATTCCTGGTGACCACTTGTGCTTACGGCACGATGGCCTGGCGGGCCACGCGCCCCGTCGTGGGGCGCGACGCCAGCGGCTACGAACTGCGACTCGCCCGGGCCGAAGGCGAGGGAGTGCCCCCCGAGACCATCAGCGACAATCACTCACTGATGACGCTGATGGACGAACACGGCGTGGAACTGCTGGGGGGCGAATTGGGCCTTTTGGCACTGGCCACGTTTGGCGCCATGTGGCTCGATCAGCTGCGGGCTCGGCGGCAGGCGGCCACGGAACAGGCCGAAGCGGCGGCCAGCGTGGGCGGCGGGCAAATCATCGGCTAGACTTTCCTAGTGGCGCTGGCGGGTCGCGCCAGGCCAGTAGCGTCCCAGGCAACATCGTTCCAGGTAACGGGGGGGGACCGGTGATGAAAGTCGGCCACGATCGAGACGTTGTCAAAGCCCCGGTGACGATGGAAGGCGCCGTGGGCTGCGAGGTGCGCTGGCTCGTCGACGAAGCCCAGGGGGCGCCGAACTTCGCCATGCGTCAGTTCGAAGTTGCTCCCGGCGGCTTCACGCCCAAGCATAGCCATCCCTACGAGCACGAGGTATTCGTGTTGGCCGGGCAGGGGGTCGTGCTCGAAGGCGACGTCGAACATCCGCTGCGCCCCGGCGACTTCGTGCTCGTCACGCCGGGCGAAGTGCACCAGTTCCGCAATACCGGCACGACGCCGCTCAAGTTCTTGTGCCTGGTGCCCAACTCCTCGGTGGGGCAACCGGTGAGCATGGCGGCCGAGTGCGCGCGGCCGCAAGCGTCGTAGCGTGCCGCAGGGCATGCGTTGGCGGTGGCGTAGCGTGCGCCGGCACGGTCGCGTTGCCGGGGTTTCCGCTCCTTTCGGATTTTGACTTGCGAACATGTCGGCCGCCGACGAAATCCAGCAGCTGCGCGAGCGAATTCGCCATCACGATCGCTTGTATTACGTCGCAGCCCGGCCGGAGATCACGGACCTCGAGTACGATCGGCTCCTCGAGCGGCTCAAGCAGCTTGAAGCGCGGCACCCCCAGCTGATTACCCCCGACAGTCCCACGCAGCGCGTGGGCGAGCGACCGGTCGACGAGTTAGCCAGCGTCGAGCACCGGCTGCCGATGTTGTCGATCGAAAACACCTATAGCCTGGACGATCTGGCCAAGTACGGTCAGCGGATCGCCAAGCTGCTTCCCGGCGAGCCAATCGCCTGGGTCGTCGAGCTGAAGATCGACGGCGTGGCCGTGTCGGTCACTTACCAGCAGGGCCAGCTCACGCAGGCGGCGACGCGCGGCGACGGCCGCACCGGCGACGATATTACCCACAACATGCGGACCGTGGTCGACTGCCCGCTACGGCTGGCCGGCCAGCCGCCGGCGCTGCTGGAAGTGCGCGGCGAAGTTTACATGACCAACGGCGACCTGGTGCGGCTGAACGAGCTGCAACAGTCGCGCGGCGAGTCGCTTTACGCCAACACCCGTAACTGCGCCGCGGGCAGTATTCGCCTGCTCGATCCGCGGCAGGCCGCCGAACGCCGGCTAAGGCTGTTTTGTCACGGCGTGGGCTACTGCGAGGGCCTGCAGGCCCGCAACCACATGGAGTTCCTGGCCGAGCTGGCCAGCTACGGATTGCCGCCGACACCCAACGTGAAGTGCTTCGACGATTTTGCCGGCGCGATGGCCCACTGCGAAGAGCTGATCGAGACGCTGCACGAACTCGACTTCGAAGTCGACGGGCTGGTGCTCAAAGTGAATGACTTCGCGCAGCGCGAGCGGCTAGGGACAACCAGCAAGAGCCCGCGCTGGGCGATCGCCTACAAGTTCGAGAAGTATGAGGCCACTACCCGGCTGCTCGACATTCGCGTGCAAGTGGGCAAGACCGGGGCGATTACACCCGTGGCCGACCTGGCGCCAGTCGAACTGGCCGGCACGATCGTCAAGCGGGCCAGCCTGCACAATGCCGACGAAATCGAGCGAAAGGACGTGCGCGTTGGCGACGTGGTGGTCGTGGAAAAAGCGGGCAAGATCATTCCACACATCGTTCGCGTCGAAACCACGGAGCGGACCGAGGAGCTGGCGAAGTTTCAGTTTCCGACGCATTGTCCCGAGTGCGGCACGCCGCTCGTGAAGAATGAAGGGGGCGTGTACATTCGCTGCCCCAACCCCGGCTGTCCGGCGCAGATCAAGGAGCGGCTGCGCTACTTCGCCAGCCGCAACGCCATGGACGTCGAGGGACTGGGCGACAAGCTGGTCGAACAGCTCGTCGACACAGGGGCCGTGAAAAGCTACGGCGACTTGTACCGGCTGAGCCTCGACACGCTGGTCAACCTGGAGCGGATGGGGCGCAAGTCGTCGGAAAGCTTGCTGCAAGGAATCGAGGCCAGCAAGTCGCGCGGCTTGGCGCGATTGCTCAACGCGCTCTCGATTCGGCACGTCGGCTCGCGGGTGGCCGCCGTGCTGGCCGAACACTTCGGCTCGATCGACAAGCTGCTGGCGGCCGGCATCGACGAGCTGGCCGAAGTGCCAGAGATTGGACCGATCATCGCCCAAAGCGTCCACGATTACCTGAACAGTCCTTTTGGCCAGGAAACGATCAACGATTTGCGGGCGCTGGGATTGGACATGACGGCGCCCACCAAGCCGCGCGAGGCGACGAGCCCGATTGCCGGCAAGACCCTGGTGGTGACCGGCACGCTGGTGCGCTATAACCGTGACCAGATACAGGAGTTGATTGCCGAGCTCGGCGGCCGGGCCGCTTCGAGCGTTTCGAAAAACACCGACTATGTCGTCGCCGGCGAAAAGGCCGGCAGCAAACTGGACAAGGCGCGCGCGCTGGGCATTCCCATCCTGGACGAAGCCCAGTTCGGCGCCTTGATTGGCCGCTAAACCCCGCCAGCTTGGGTCCCGCCAGGGGAAAAACTGTTGGCATCCTGCGAAAGGTTGAATGCTTGTCGGAGAACCCGCTCTACAACGATGCTTTTTTTGATCTGCACACCGAAGGTTCGCGCGCGAGCGCCCGGCCGGCGATTCCGCGGATTTTCGAAATCATCCGACCGGCAAGCGTCGTCGACGTGGGCTGTGGCTTGGGTCAGTGGCTGGCCGAGTTTCGCGCCGCGGGCGTGCCCGACGTCTTTGGCGTGGACGGCAGCTATGTCGATCGCGGGCGGTTGCACATCGAGCCGGAGCGTTTTCGGGCGCACGATTTGTCGCGACCGCTGGACCTGGGGCGCCGTTTCGAGCTGGCCATGAGCCTGGAAGTGGCCGAGCACTTGCCCGAACC
>CAZPED010000290.1:0-5662 GCA_964585335.1 uncultured Planctomycetaceae bacterium
CAGCGGCATCCTCGGACTTCGCCTCGGCGGGCTTCGCCTCGTCGGCCTTGGTTTCGTCGTCGGCGGTCTTGGTTTCGGGCGCCGGCTCGTCGGCCGGTTTGGCGTCGCCGTCGGCCTTGGGCTCGTCGGCCGGTTTTTCATCGGCCGGCTTCTCTTCAGCCGGTTTCTCGGCAGCATCGTCGGCGGGCTTTTCGGTCGCTTCCTCACCGGATAGCGGCTGGAGTTGCGGCTTGGGAATCTGGCTCTCGTCGAACTGGGCCATCACGAACAAGTAGCGGTTCAGCGCCGGGTTGCTCTTCTTTTCGCCCTCTTTGGCCTCGGGCGAGCTATCCTCGCCGCCGGCCAGACGGCCGAAACGCAGCACGTAGCGCACGCCTTCTTTGGTCGTACACGTGACCTCGCCCTCGCTGGAGTAAATCTCGTGGTTCTGGCCCGCCGGGAAGAAGCCCCGCTCGATGAGCGACAGCGCGGCCTCGTTGTCCTTGATCAGCTCGTCGCTGGCCTTGAGGTCCTGGCTCAGGCCTTTCGGCTTGCGCTGCACGTCGACGATCTTCAAGTCGTCGAGCGCGTTCTTCATGTTGTTGAGCTTCTCCTGGTTCAGCTCCTCGTCCTCGGCCAGTTCCACCGGTACGGGCTGCCCCTCCTTGTCGAACTCGGCCAGTTCGTCGAGCTTCCAGCTCGACTTCGCGTCGTCGTAGGCCAGCTTGATGCGGCTACGGTTCTTGATCCGTAGCGAGATGCCGCCGCCGGTCACTTCGTCGGACGTCGAATAGTCGTTCAGGTCGACCAGCCGCACGTCGAAAGCGTTGAGCTTGAGCAGGTCCTTCTCGATCCAGTCCTCAAACTTGGTCGAAAACCGGTTGGTGGCGATTTTGACCACGTAGATCTGGTCGCGATCGGCCTTGCGCACGTAACGCTGCGCCGGCTGATCCTTCACTTCCTTGCCGATCACCAGGTCGGCCAGCCCCTTGTCGGCCGCGCCCTTGACGATCACCCGCGTGCCCACGCCCACCATACCCGGCCGCAGTTTCAGGTCGGGCGTAATCACGCCGTACAGTTCCTGGTCGCCGGGCTTGTCGCTGGCGATGCCGAGGATTTGCAGGTCCATCAGCGAAGTGGCGGCCTGGGCCATGTGCTCGGCGGCGTCGGCCGGATAGTTGCTGTGCGAAGGAATGGCCCACACGCCGTCAACCTGGGCCACTTTGAAGTCGGCCAGCGTGGCGTTGGTTTCGTTGAACGTCACCACTTCGAGGCTTTTGGCCGCCAGCGGATCCTTGAAATCGGGAAACAGCTTCTGGCCGACTTCCTCGGGCACCGCGGTGCTGGGAGGAGCCGGGCGCCAGGGTTCCCAGGCCACGAGCGCGGCCATCGCGGCGACCAGCACGAACGCCAAGGTCTTGTGATTATCTTGCATGAGTCGACTTCCCCTCGTTGACGCCAAAACTGGACGCCGCCCGCGACTGCACCACGCGCGGCGCCCGCCAGGCGATTAACATCCGATTGATTCCGAGTCCGTCAGCCTACCGCAGCCGCGCCTTCGACACGCCCTCGCGCTCGTTGGCCCGGCGATTGAAAAACACAATCAAGGCCACGATCAATGGCGGAATAGGCGGCAACAGCACGGCCCAAAGTTTGTAGTCATCCTGCACGCGGCTGACTGTGGCCTGCAGGGCGTTTTGCGATTGCTTGATATCCTGGTTCTGCTTGTCCTTCAGACGCTGCAAGGCAACCTCCAGCTCCTGCTGGCCCCGCATCTGCGCTTGCAGCTTTTCGATCGTCGCCTGCTGGCGATTCACGTTCTCGCGCTTGGCGAGCGCGGCCATCTCGTCGTCGAACTTCTTTTGCACCTTGGCCCGCTCCTTTTCGAAGTTGCGGGCAAAATCCTCGCGGGCTTTTTCGGCCGCCCGGCGTGCGCTTTCCGTGGCCTGGTTGACCTTGGTCAGCGTGCGGTGCGCCGGACGCCGGGTACGAATTTCGATGAAGCGCTCGTCGCCGGCCAGATCATCTAGCAGGTTCAGCACGAACGGCACGTTGTCGAACTGGAAGCTCAACTCGTCGTCCGGATCCTCGCCCCGAGCCCGCAGGGCGAAGAACGCGCTGTACAGGCAGTCGATGTCGCTGACCACGGCGACGTTGATGTCGCCAGGGGCGTCGGCTGGCTTGGCGGCTACGGGCTTGGTTTCGGTTTTGTCATCGGCCTTGGCAGCGTCGGCCTCGGGCTGGCCATCGGCTGGCTTCTCTTCGGCCTTCGCTTCGGGCTGCTCGCCGTCGGCGGCCTCGGTGGCCGGCTCCGCTTCGGCCTCCTTGTCCGACATCGGCTGGCCGGCCTTCAGCTTGCCGCGAATGCGGGCCGCCATGGTGTACTTTTCCTTGGTCGGCTTCTCCAGGAACGGAATCTCGGGGTTCATCCGCGGCTGGCCCATGAAGCTGCGCTCGAGCAACTGATCCTGCCGGATCGTGCCGGTGCGCTCGCCCGTGGTGATCAGCTCTTCGAATTTCAGGCTCGACGAGTTCAACCCCTGAACCGCGCCCGGATAGAGGAACAGCACCTGCTGCAACATCCGGCTGATCGGGCTCGACAGGTTGAACGGCTCCTTGGCGCCGCAGCCGTCGTCGATAAACACCCACTCGTGCGGAATCGCGCCAAACTTCGGGTAGGGGTTATAGTCCTGCCAGACGACGTTCTCGCCGGCAAAGTCCACGCCCAGCAGGCGCCAGAGCTTGCCGATGTCTCCCTTGGGCTGCGGTGGCTGGCGCTGCTGCATGAACGGGTTGTTGCCCCCCGGAGGCGACTTCGGCACCATCGTGCCCGGCACCTCGGGATTGAGCCACGGGAACGGATCCTCGAAGATCGCCGTGGCCTGCCCGGCCTTGACGGCGGCAACGAAGTTTTCCATCTGCTCGGGGCCCAGCGACGAAGGCTGCACGGCCAGCAACACGTCGTACTTTTCGGTGATCGGATTGGCCGGATCGACCTGCACCACTTCGTACTGCTTCTGCAGCTCCTCGATGATCTGCTCGTTGCGTCCCGGCGACATGGTTTGCATGTCGAACGTGGCGAACAGCTTGGCGTCGGTCACCAGCACGCCCAGCTTCTTGCGCTTCTGCTGGCTGACCGTGGCGATCGAACGCACGATTTCGTACTCGACCGGAATACCCTTGTCGAGGAAGGGAATGACGACCTTGTCCAACCCGCAGGTAAAGGCCAGGCCCATGAAGATTTCGTCGCGAGTCCGCGCACCCCGGGTTCGCCATTCCACGGGCACCGGCTTGATGCCGAACTGCTGCTCGGCCCGGGTAGCTTCTTCGCTGAACGGCTCGACGTCGTGGCGAATCACCCGCAGCTTGTCGCCACCCAGTGCCTGAAATTCGCGAAGCGTGTTGATCAGGTTCAAGCGAGTTTGCACATAGTTCTCGGGCACGTTCGGGCTGACGAAGTACTCGACCACCACCGGGCGTGCGCTATCGAGATTCGCGATCAGCTCGCGGCTCTGGCTGGAGAGCGAGTTGAGCTTTTCGCTGGTCACGTCGGCCCGCAAACTGTCGTGGTGGGTGAGGAACACGTTGAGTGAAACGACGACCGCCACCAGGGCCATGAAGCGAATGGCGTAGTGGCCGGCCGTGGCGGTGCCCTCGGCCCCGCCGCGCCAGTGGCGCCGGCCCAAGAGCACCACGCTGATGTAGAGCATCAGGGCCACGATGGCCAGGAAGTAACCGACGCTGGCAAAGCTGATCACGCCCCGCGAAAAGTCGTGAAACTGCTCCGAAATGCTCAAGCGGCGGAGGAAGCTCCACTTGTCCGACACCGCGCCAGCGAAGGCCAAGGGGGCATTGAACAGCGCGCCCAGGATGAAGCCCACCGGCAGGTTGCCGGTCAGGAACGAGGCGACCATGCCGATGGCCAGCATGGCCAGGCCGACGATCCAGTAGCCGAAATACGTGCCCATCAGCAACCCAAAGTCCGGATCGCCAAGGTTCAAAAGCACGATGTAGTTGGAAACGAGCGAGAAGACCAGCGACACGGTGAAGATCGCCACCGCGGCCAGGTACTTACCCAGCACGACGTCGAAGTCGGCGGCCGGAATCGTCAACAGCAGCTCGTCCGTGCCCTGGCGCCGTTCGTCGGCCCAAATGCTCATCGTAATGGCCGGCACGAACACCAGCATGATGTACGGCAAGTACTTGTTCAGCTGGTCGAGGTTCGCCAGGTTCGAGTTAAAAAAGTCGTTCGGCCAGAACGCCGCGAACGAACTGAGCAACACGAATACGCAAATGAATACGTACCCCGTCGGGTTGCTGAAGTAACTGACAAAATTGCGTTTGAAGATCGCACGAATGACGTGGATGTTCATGGCATCTAACCTGGTTGCTATGAATTCAAGATCTTGATGATTCGTATGGCCTGACGGCAACGGTCGGATAGCCGGCCGATTCGCCAGGAGTTTTGCCGCGAGCGGTGCCCGCGGCGGACACTCACGCGCCGGGCGCGGTCAGTTCGTGGAAGCGGGCATCCAAATCGTGGCCGCCAGCCGTCAGGCCCGAAACCGGACCGTCGTAGACGAGCCGGCCTTCATTCATGAACAGCACGCGGGTGGCAATCGCCTCGACTTCCTGCAGAATGTGCGTCGAGAGCAGAATGGTCTTGCTCTTGCCCAGGTTGCTGATCGTGCGGCGCACGTCGCGAATCTGGTTGGGATCCAAGCCGGCCGTCGGCTCGTCGAGAATCAGCACGTCGGGTTCGTGCAGCAGCACCTGGGCCATGCCCACCCGCTGGCGATACCCCTTGGACAATTTGCCAATCGCCTTGCCGATCACGGCGCCGAGCGAACAAAGTTCGACCACCGCCTCGATGCGCTGCCGCTTACGCTGCGGCGACAGCCCCCGGGCGTCGGCAAAAAAGTTCAGCAGCTGCCGCGGCGTCATGTCGGGATACAGCGGGCCGTTTTCCGGCAGGTAGCCCAAGCGGGCCGATCCGGCCAAGCGGTCGATGGCCATGTCGTGGCCGGCAATCCGGGCCACGCCGCGGCTGGGCGCCAAATAGCCGGTCAGCAGCTTCATGGTCGTGCTTTTGCCGGCGCCGTTGGGTCCCAGAAAGGCCACGACCTGCCCCTGGGGAATGCTGAATGAGACGTCCTCGACGGCAGCAAAATCGCCATAGTACTTGGCGAGCCCCACGGCCTCGATCATGGCCGGACCTTGCTGTTGACTCATCGGTGGCTACTCTCCACGGGAATGCGAAAAAGGCGGAAACAGCTTCTCCGACAACGGTTTCTGTCTGGGGGCCCCTGTCCCGTTCGCAGGCACCGGACAGGCCGCCGTGCTGCATGCGGCACGGCATTAAGAGCCGCCTAGGCGCCATCGGGGGGCCAATTCGCCCTGTTAAGCGGTCTAGAAGGTACTAAGAACATAGCTTCCCTGTCCAGACTTACGCAAGATCGCGGCCCTTGGATCGGTGGGAGGGCCAAAATTGCCCATCAGGTGCCGCCAGATACACGCATTGCAGCGGCTAGGTGGCCCCGCGACGTGAAAATCAGGGCCACGGCGCCGCCAGATACCCTCGGTCCTTGGCTGCCTCGAACAGGCTGGCCGCCGCCAGGTCCTTGCCCGCGTCACTGAGATGGATGTGGTCGTCATCGAACAGAGTCGCCCGGTCCGGCCGACC
>CAZPED010000291.1:0-5661 GCA_964585335.1 uncultured Planctomycetaceae bacterium
ACCTGGAATACGACCCCAGCGAGTTCGGCAAGCTGCTGCAGCCGATCCTCGAAAACCAGGCCGACGTCGTGTTCGGCAGCCGCTTTACGGGCGACAGCCACCGCGTGCTTTATTTCTGGCATTCGGCAGGGAACAAGTTCCTGACGTTGCTCTCGAACATATTCACGAACCTCAATCTCTCGGACATCGAGACCTGCTACAAGATGTTCCGCCGCGAGGTGATTCAGCAGATTGCGCCCACGCTCGAGGAGCGCCGCTTCGGCATCGAACCCGAGCTCACGGCCAAAGTCGCCCGGCTGCCTGGCGTGCGCATTTACGAGCGCCCGATCACCTACTCGGGCCGCACCTACGCGCAGGGCAAGAAGATCGGCTGGCGCGACGGCTTTCGCGCCCTGTGGTGCATCCTGAAGTACTAGCTGCGCGGCGCGCAAATCCGCACTGCAAGTCGATCGGCATGGCGGCCGGCGCCGGCGATCTCTCTCGCCCCTCGACCCACCGCCGGCTATCATAAGCGCCAGTCGCAATGCGCTTACGCGCGTCGCGCCGCGTAGTCCGGTTCGAAATCTCTGGCCGATAGCGAGGTGGCCGTTGATCGTCGGCATTCCCAAAGAGATCAAGCGCGACGAATACCGTGTCGCGATCCTGCCCGTGGGCGTCGAGGAACTGGTGCGCGCCGGGCACAAGGTGCTGGTCGAGGAAGGCGCGGGGCTCGGCTCGGGCCTGGCCGACATCGCCTACGCCACCCAAGGCGCCGAGCTCGTGGCGACGGCCGCGGAAGTCTATGCCCGCGCCGACATGATCCTGAAGGTCAAGGAGCCGCTGCCCGCCGAGTGGCCGCTGCTGCGCCCGAGCCAGATCGTCTTCACCTATTTTCACTTCGCCGCCGACCGCGCGCTGACCGAGGCCGTGCTGGCCTCGGGCGCCACGGCCGCCGCCTACGAAACCTTGCGCGACGACCAGGGCCGGCTGCCGCTGCTGACGCCAATGAGCGAAGTGGCCGGCCGCATGAGCATTCAGGAAGGGGCCAAATACCTGGAGCGGCCGCAAATGGGGCGCGGCATTCTGCTCGGCGGGGTGCCCGGCGTGGCGCCGGCCCACATCACGATCCTGGGGGGCGGCATCGTCGGCGCCAACGCCGCCAAGGTAGCGGCCGGCTTCGGCGCCGACATCTGCCTGCTGGACATCAACATGGACCGGCTGCGTTACCTCGACGACATCATGCCGGCCAACGTCGACGTGCTGTTCAGCGATCGCCACACCGTCCGCGAGCAATTGGCGCGGGCCGACCTGGTGATTGGCGCCGTGCTGATTCCTGGGGCGAAGGCGCCGCGGCTGATCGAGCGCGCCGATCTGCCGCTGATGAAGCCCGGCAGCGTGATCATCGACGTCGCCATCGACCAGGGAGGCTGCGTCGAAACCAGCCGCCCCACGACGCACAGCCAGCCCACCTACATCGTCGACGAAGTCGTACACTACTGCGTGACCAACATGCCCGGTGCCGTGGGCCGCACCAGTACCTATGCGCTGTGCAACGTCACGCTCCCCTGGGCGTTGCAGATCGCCAACCGTGGCATCGAGCGCGCGGCAAGCGAGCTGCGCCCCGTGGCTCGCAGCATCAATATCATGGCCGGCCAGGTCACGAATGAAGCCGTGGCGCGAACGTTCGATCTGCCGTACGTGCGGCGTTTCGAGGTTTAGTGCCGATGAGCACCACGCCAACCAATGTCGTGCCCACCTTGGCCTGGATCGGGGGCATCGACGGCCACTTGCAACTGATCGATCAGACGCTACTGCCGCTCGAGCTCTCGCACGTCGTCTGCCGCGACGTCGAAAATGTCTGGGAGGCCATCAAGACGTTGCGCGTTCGCGGCGCGCCGGCCATCGGCATCGCGGCGGCCTACGGCGTCTGCCTGGGGCTGCAGAGCGTGGTCGATCGTGACGAGCAGGCTTTTTTCCAGCGGCTCGACCACGTGACCAGCTATCTGGCTACCAGTCGCCCCACGGCGGTCAATCTATTCTGGGCCCTCGATCGCATGGCGGCCCATGCCCGGGCGCTGCGCGGCAAGCTGACCAACGCGGAGCTGTTGGCCGCTCTCTTGGCCGAGGCACGCAGCATCGAGGCCGAAGACCGCACGATGTGCCGGCAGATCGGCAAGTTCGGCTCGCAGCTATTGGGCGAAGGCGCCGGCGTGCTGACGCATTGCAACGCTGGCGGCCTGGCCACGGCCGACTACGGCACGGCCCTGGCCGTGATCTTTGCCGCGCAGGAAGCGGGCAAGCGCCCGCACGTTTTTGTCGACGAAACGCGTCCGCTGCTGCAAGGTGCCCGGCTCACAGCCTGGGAGCTGCGACAGCGCGGCGTGCAGGCCACGTTGATTTGCGATTCGATGGCGGCCCAAGTGATGCGCGAGGGTCGCGTGCAGGCCGTCGTGACCGGGGCCGACCGCATCGCGGCCAATGGCGACACGGCCAACAAGATTGGCACCTACGGCGTGGCCGTGCTGGCCCAGGCCCACGACATTCCCTTCTACGTAGCGGCACCTTCCAGCACGTTCGACCTGTCGATTGCCGACGGCAGCCAGATTCCGATCGAACAGCGCGACCCGCGCGAAATCACTTGCGGCTTTGGCCGCCAAACGGCTCCCGCCGGGATCGACGTCTACAACCCCGCCTTCGACGTCACGCCGGCCCGGCTGATCAAGGCGCTCATCACCGAGCGCGGCTTAATCGAACCGGTGACCGCCGACAACATTCGCGCGCACCTGCAACCGCAAGCTTAGGCCGCCCGTCGCCTGGCACCTTAGCGCCGCGCGGGATCCCAGTGCGGATACTCCTCGGGCAGCACGAACCGCTGCAAGCGCTTCTGGCCGCGCAGCAGAATCACGCTGGCCGGCACGCCCACGGGCAATTGCGTCAACAGTTTGTGCAGGTCATCGACGCTGGTGACTGGCTGATCGCCCAAGGACACGACCAGGTCGTCGGCCTCGAGCCCCGCCTGATCGGCCGGCCCGCCGCTCTCCACCGAAACCACTTCCACCGCGTCGGTCTGCGTCAGCTCGAACTGCCGGGCCAGCGCCCGCGAGATCGGCACGTTGTGTCCGTGCAGTCCCAGGTAGCCGCGGACCACGCGGCCATGCTGCATCAGTTGCGGCAGAATGTGCTTAGCCGCATTGATCGGCACGGCAAAGCAAATTCCCTGCGCGCTCTGGATGATGGCCGTGTTGATGCCAACCACGGCGCCCGTACTGTCGACCAGCGGTCCGCCGCTGTTGCCGGGGTTAAGTGCCGCGTCGGTCTGAATCACGTTGTCGACCAGGTGCCCGGTAATGCTCCGCAACGTCCGGCCCAGGGCGCTGACGACGCCCGCGGTGACGGTCGAGTCGAAGCCAAAGGGGCTGCCGATGGCCACGGCCAGTTGTCCGACGCGCAGCGCCGCCGAGTCGCCCAGCGGGGCGTACGGCAGGTCGGCCGCGTCGGCCTGCACCACGGCCAGGTCGGTCCAAGGGTCGGCGCCCACTACGCGCCCGGCCAGTTGCCTGCCGTCGCGCAGGCGGACTCGCACTTGGGTCTGGTCTTGTACGACGTGGTGATTGGTGAGCAGGAAGCCGTCGGGGGTGAACAGCACGCCCGAGCCCGAGCCGCCGCGGTTGCCCTGACCGGCGCGAATGTTCACGACGGCTGGCATCAGGGCATCGGCCACGCGCACCACGACGCGCGAAAAGGCGTCGAGCGCCGCGTGCTCTTCGGCCCGAGGGTCGACAGGCTCGGGGCGCGAGGGGCCCTCGGGCTGGTTGGCTTCGGCAATAAACTGAAAGCGTCGTGTGATCATGGCCGCGCTCCCTCGAAGACGATCTGAAAGGTCGTCTTATTGTATGAGGGGCGGTCAAACGGCAACGTTGCCCGGCGATCAGCGGCGGATGCAAACCTTGCCAAAATGGGCGCCGCTCTCCATGTAGCGGTAAGCCGCCACGGCGTCGTCGAACGGAAACACCCGGTCGACCACCGGCTTCAGCTTCGCCAGCGCAATCGCGCGGTTCATGGCTTCGAACATTTCTCGCGAACCGACGAAAATTCCCTGGACGCGGATATTCCGCATCAGGATCGGCAGCGGATTGATCTGTCCGGCGCCGCCGGTGAGCACGCCAATCAGGCTGATCTGCCCGCCCGGTTTGATCGCCTTCATCGACTGGGTGAGCGTGCCCGCGCCACCCACCTCGACCACGTAATCGACCCCCACGCCGCCAGTCAGCTCGCGAACGCGGTCCTCCCACTTCGGCGTGCTGGTGTAGTTAATGCCATCGGAAGCGCCCAGGGCGATCGCGCGGGCCAATTTCTCGTCGCGGCTGCTGGTGGCAATTACGCGGGCGCCGGCCAGGTGCGCAAACTGCAAGGCAAAGATCGACACGCCGCCGGTGCCTTGCACCAGCACGACGTCGCCCGACTTGAGCCGCCCCTCGCCCACCAGCGCGTGCCAGGCCGTGACCGCCGCGCAGGGCAGCGTGGCCGCTTCCTCGTCGCTGAGGTGCTCGGGCACGTGCACCACGCCTTCTTCGCTGATCACCACGCGCTCGGCCAGCATGCCGTCGGGACCGCCGCCCCCCAGGGCCGAGCGGGCTTTGGCTTCGTCGATCTCGCCAGCAATCCACTTGGGCATGAACGCGCCGGCGACGCGATCGCCGACTTTCACGCGCGTGACGCCAGGGCCGACTTCCATGACTTGCCCGACGCCGTCCGACAGCGGCGTGGCCGGCATTTTCAACTTGGGGTTGTAATGGCCCTTGGCCATCATCAGGTCGCGGAAGTTCAGCGACCAGGCCTTCATTTCCAGCAGCACCTGGCCGGGGCCCGGCTGGGGATCGGGCAGGTTAACGCGCTGAAGGGACTCGAAACCAAACGCCGTAATTTGATAGGCCTGCATCGCCGGAATTCCTCGTGAGATTGGAAGTGCGCCGCATGGGAGCCGACGGCCCAGGACCGTCCGCGCCGCTCATTGTGCAACAACCGGCCGCGACAGGCGAGAGGCCCCCAAGTCCGTCGCCCGACTTTTTCGCCAGCCAAGCGCGGGGCCCAAACCTAGTGGGCCAGTTCCAATCATGAAGTTTCTGCCGTCAGGCCTGGCTAGCCGTTCGATAGGACGTGATGGTGACGCGTGGTAGAATGACGGCGTGAAAGACGACGAGCAAAGCATGCGACGCGGTCACTTCCTGGAGCGATTCGATCTGGCGCCCTGCGCGATCGACGCACTCGAAGCGCGGCGACGCTATCGAAGGGCATTGCGACGTCAGCCGGTCACGCTGTCTGGGTGGATCGGCGCACTGGTGCTGTTTGCTGGTGTTTGCCTGCTCGTCGCACAACAGTGTGGGCTTTTGAGCAGTTCCGCAGGTTGGGCCGTGCTGGGAGGCGGGCTCTTCGTGACCGGCAGCATCGCGGTGGCGGCATCGGCCCACGTCAGTTATTGGCGCGAGCTGACATCACGCGCTGACGCATCCAACGAACCGCCGGATGCGAACTGACCCGCCAACTGCCGTGGCGCGTGGCGGGCGGCCGACGGCAGTGCTACGATAACGGTTTGCCGCCTGCCGCGTCTCCCGCTTCTGTTTGCGAGCCCCCCGATGACTCCCACCCCGTTCGACCAATTGCAGTCCGACCGCGACCAGTCTG
>CAZPED010000292.1:0-5660 GCA_964585335.1 uncultured Planctomycetaceae bacterium
CCCCGCCTGGCCTTCATCAACAAGATGGACCGCATTGGCGCCAACGCCGAGAAGGTCGTGGCCCAGGTTCGCGAGAAGATGGGCTGCGACGCCGTGCTCATGCAGTGGCCCATCGGCAAGGAAGACAACTTCCAGGGCGTGATCGACCTGATCACGATGAAAGCCAATTACTTCGACGGCAGCAATGGCGAGAACGTCCGCGAGGAAGAAATCCCCGCCGAGCTGAAGGACGAAGCCGTCAAGGCCCGCCAGCACATGCTCGAAGGCCTGTCGATGTACAGCGACGAACTGATGGAGCTGCTCTTGTCCGAAGAGCAGGTCAGCGAGGAGCTGATTCACAACATCGTGCGCCAGGGCGTGCAGACGCAGGACCTGACCCCCGTGTTCATGGGCACCGCCTACAAGAACAAGGGCGTGCAGCTGCTGCTCGACGCCATCGTCCGCTACCTGCCGTCGCCGCTCGACCGCCCGGTCAAAGCCAAGCAGCACAACGATGCCACGCAAGACTTCCCGCTCGAGCCCAACCCGAGCAAACCGTTCGTGGGCATGGCCTTCAAGCTGGTGGAAGACGCCTTCGGGCAGCTGACCTTCATGCGGGTCTACCAGGGCGCCATCAAGAAGGGCGAAATGTACTACAACCAGCGCACCGGCCAGAAGCAACGCTTCAGCCGCATCGTCAAGATGCACGCCGACAAGCGCGAGGAAATCGACACGGCCTATGCCGGCGACATCGTGGCCGTGCTGGGCGTCGATTGCGCCAGCGGCGATTCATTCGCCTCGGAAAACAAATACTGCACGCTGGAAAGCATGTTTATCGCCGAACCGGTGATCAAGATGGCCATTAACCCGCTGTCGCGCGAAGGCAGCGACAAAATGGGCAAGGCCTTGGCCCGCTTCCGCCGCGAAGACCCCACCTTCCGTGTCGCCACCGATGAAGAGACGGGCGAAACGGTCATCGCCGGCATGGGCGAGTTGCACCTGGACATCTATGTCGAGCGGATTCGCCGCGAGTACGGCGTCGAGGTCGAAGTCGGCGCTCCCAAGGTCAGCTACCGCGAAGCTCCCACCAAGACGGCCGAGTACAACTTCAAGCACAAGAAGCAAACCGGCGGTTCGGGCCAGTACGCCCACATCGTCGGCAAGCTGGAGTGCCTGCCCGAGGATTCGGAAGAGGTGTTCGTGTTCGAGGAGACGGTCGTCGGCGGCCGCATCCCCAAGGAATACATTCCCTCGGTCGAAAAGGGCTTCCGCGATTCGCTCTCCAAGGGCCCCGTGGCCGACTTCCCGATCGTGGGCGTCAAAGCCATTCTGGAAGACGGCTCGTATCACGATGTCGATAGCTCGGACATGGCGTTCCAGGTGTGCGCTCGCAACTGTTTCCGCGAGACGTTCCTGAAGACCAAGCCCGTGCTGCTCGAGCCGGTGATGAAGGTCGAAATCGAAGTGCCCTCGCAGTACCAGGGCCCCGTGGCCGGCGAATTGACCAGCCGCCGCGGCCTGATCGTCTCGACCGAAGTGAAGGGCGCGTTCGCCACGATCGAAGGTGAAGTCCCCCTGGCTGAAACCTTCGGCTACTCGACCGATCTGCGGAGCATGACGCAGGGGCAGGGCACCTTCACCATGGAGTTCTCGAAGTACCGTCGCGTGCCCTCGAACATCCAGGAAGACATCGTGGCCGAAAAGAAGAAGAAGCAGCTCGTCGGCGCCAAATAAGGCCCGGCGCAGCGATCGCCAACTCGCAACCGAACCGACCGCGTTCCCCACTCCGGGGGACGCGGTTGTTTTTTGCGCCTGCCAAGATGTTAACCCGTTCCCCCGGATGGTTCCCCGCAAATGCCTGCCTCGGCCCCGTTGCCGCCCCCAGGGGTCGCACACGGCCAGGAGTTGGCGTTTGATTGCCAGAAGCCGGCTGGGTGCTACATTGACTGACGGGCGCGGCACGCCGTAGGCCGCCCCTTATACAGCCTGGGGGCTCGACCATGCGTTGGGAAGGCGGTCGCGAAAGCGATAACGTGGAAGATCGGCGCGGCATGCCCGGCGGCCCGGTGGTCATCACCGGCGGCTTTGGCATGCTGCTGGTCATCGTGCTGGCGCTCGTGTTCGGCATCGATCCGCAGATGCTGCTTAATCCGCAGGCCGGCGGGCCCGGTGGCATGCCGGGCGCCGGTGGGCCGCCGGTTCCCGGACAGGCCCCCGGCCCGGAAGGGGCCGACGACGAGCTGAAGCGGTTTGTCAGCGTGGTGCTGGCCGATACCGAGGACGTCTGGCACAAGCTGTTCCGCCAGATGAACCGCAGCTACCGCGAGCCGCACCTGGTGCTATTTAGCGACCGCGTCGATTCGGCCTGCGGCTTTGCCAGCGCGGCCGTCGGGCCGTTCTATTGCCCGCCCGATCAGCGGGTCTATCTCGACCTGACCTTTTTCGATCAGATGCGCACCCAGCTGAACGCGCCTGGCGAGTTTGCCCAGGCTTACGTAATTGCGCACGAAGTGGGCCATCATGTGCAAAACCTGATGGGAATTTCGGAAAAGGTCAGTCGCATGCGTGGACGCGTCAGCCAGGCCGAGTACAACCATCTGTCCGTGCGCTTGGAGCTGCAAGCCGATTTCTTCGCCGGCGTTTGGGCGCACCATGCCAACAAGCTGCGCAATATTCTTGAGCCGGGCGACGTCGAGGCCGCCTTACGCGCGGCCAGCGCCATTGGCGACGACCGATTGCAGCGGCAAGCCCGGGGCTACGTAGTTCCCGACTCGTTCACGCACGGCACCTCGGCCCAGCGCGTCCGCTGGTTCCGCAAGGGGCTGGAAACGGGTGACGTCTCGCAAGGCGACACGTTCAACGCCGAGGAGCTGTAGCCGAGTCGCCTGACGCCGTCGCGCGCAAGGCGCTTGCTACGCGGACTTCTGGACCACGGCCTTGAGCTCTTCAAGCTGGCGGCCGATTTGTTCCAGCCTGGCGGTCAGCTCGCCGTGCCGAACCTCGCTCAGCGGCGGGTCCTTACCTTCGAACGATATCACGCCGCTCGGTTCCAGCACGGCCGATTCCAGCTGCGAAAGCTTGGCAAAGCCTTGCTTATGGGCGGCAATCTCCAGCTCGCTCTTGGTGATCAACTCGCGCTGCATCTCCTCGCGCAGCAGCCTGCCGTGCTGCATGAGCACGGTCGGGCTTCCCTCGACCAGCCTGTCGAACTTGGGATGGCTGAACAGAAATCGCACGGCGATGTAGTTGATCACCAACAACGTCGTGGCGCCGATCAACCCGCCGGAAAGCGAGTTGTCGGGCCCGATGATCGCGTTTTGCACCGTATTCGACAGCGTGAGCAGCACGACCAGGTCCATGGCGTTCAGCTGAGCCAACTCGCGTTTGCCGGCCAGCCGCAGACTGACCAGCAAGAAGATGTACACGACAAGCGGCCGAAACATCTTCTCGAACACCGATATCTCGGGAATCCAAAGGATTTCACTCATGGCGGATAAAGCTCCTGGCGCGCGGGAAAATGTCGCGTCGGGCGGCGACTCGTCGGTAGCCGTTTTAGGTCAATCGCCCCCGAGCTGCCTAGGGCGGATTTTGTTGTCACAGCCACCCGGGGGGATCGACAATGCGCAGCGCGCGATCGTTCGTCGGTTCACCCGTCGGCATTTCACTTCGGAGCGGGAGACGAGCCATGGATTCAGATCGTCGTTTGCGCGGCCTTCGGGCCCCCGGTTGTCTGGCGCTGCTTTCGGTCCTGGTCTTTCAGAGCAACCTCTCGAACGCCGACGAGGCCTTGCCACGCTACAAGCTCAAGGTGGGCCAGGAATTGGTCTATCGCACCACCGATCCGCCGCGAGAGGCCGACGACGGGGCGGGGGGCAAAGCGTCTCACCGGACCACGTACCAGTGGACCGCGAACGTCATCAGCCAGGAGCCTGACGGCCACTGGTGGATCGTGTTTCGCGAAAAGATCACCAGCACCTACTCGCGCGCAGGCAAAGACAGCACGCAGGAGTTGGAAACCGACGGGCACTTTCTGCTCTCGGCCGCGGGCAAGCTCGTCGAGAATCCGACGATCAAGCCCATGAGCAATCCCACGGCGTTGTTTCCGCCGTTGCCAAACAGCGTCGCTGAGTTGAAGGACGGCTGGGAAAGTCAGTTGCAATTGGACGACACGCGGCGCACGTTTCAATTCTCGCCAAGCGCGCAAGACACCGCCGACCGTCTATGGCACTTTAGCGAGCGCCCGCACACGGCGCTCGACGCCATTTACGAAAGCACGGCGGAGCGCGACTACACATTCGACCCCGAGGCCGGCCTGGTGCGCAAACTCCGCACCACGTACCGCCAGGGCTGGCCCGCGCAAGCAGCGCAGCAGGAGACGGTGCAAACCTGCGAGCTGGTGGAAAATCGACAGCTCGACGCCGACGACCTGGCCAAATTAGCCACGCAGGCCCGGAGCTACTTTTCCGCGGTCGCCGAGGCGGATCGCCTGGCGCAGCAGGCCGCGCACGATTTTTCGCACAGCGCGGCCAACCTGCTCGAAGCCGAAAAACTGCTCAAGCAGGCGGCCGACGCGGTAACGGCTCCCACACTGCGCTCCTTGGCGGAAAGCCGCTTGCAGCAGCTCCGCCGCGACGCCAAGTTCACCCTGCAAGACGCGGTACAGTTCGGCTTGCTGACGAATCGTCCCTCGCCCAATTGGCGGACCACGGATCTCGACGGCCACGAGCGCGGCCTGGCCGAATACCGGGGCAAGGTGCTGGTGCTCGACTTCTGGTACCGCGGCTGCGGCTGGTGCATTCGCGCGATGCCGCAAATGAAGCAGCTCGCTGACGATTTTGCCGGCCAGGACGTGGCGATCGTCGGCGTCAACTCGGATCAGAACCTGGACGACGCCCGTTTCGTCATCGACCGCCTGAAGTTGAACTATCCGACGATCAAGAACGGCGAGTCGGGCGACGCCATCAGCCCCAAGTACAAGATCCACGGCTGGCCGACCTTGGTCATCATTGACCAGCAGGGGGTCGTGCGCCATTTCCACTTCGGCTATTCGCCGACCCTGCGCAGCGAGTTGGCCGATAAGATCCGCGAGCTGCTGGCCAAGCCGGCAGGCTGACCGCGGGCGGCCTTCGCATGGCCGCGGCAGTGGCAACGTTCGTCGATTCCTCCGCCAGCAGTTTTTTCGGAGAGAGGGTCGTGCGATGAGCACACGGCTTCGCTTATGCAGCTGTACCGCCGCCCGTTGCCTGAACCTGTTGCTGGGTGGGATTTGGCTCGAACATGCCGCGTGCGGGGCCGAAGAGCTGCCGCGCTACAAGCTCGAGGTCGGCCAAGAGCTAATCTATCGAACCCCCGAGCCACTGGAGGAACTGGTCGACGAGGGAAAGGCGTCGTATCGGACCTGGGTCGAGTGGACGGTCGACGTCGTCTGCCAGGAGCCCGACGGCAACTGGTGGATTGTGTTTCGCGAAAAAACCAAGGCGATCTATTCGCGCGACGGCAAGGACCGCACTAACGAAGCCATCACCGACGGTCATTTTTTGCTCTCGGCCGCGGGAAAGCTGGTCGATAACGCGACGATCAAAGCAATGAGCGACCCGCCAGGGCTGTTTCCCCCGCTGCCGACGTCGCCCGCCGAGCTGGAGCGCGGCTGGGAAAGGCGCTTGCTGCTGGACGATACCCGC
>CAZPED010000293.1:0-5657 GCA_964585335.1 uncultured Planctomycetaceae bacterium
AGATGCCTATTGGTCCATACGCGACACCTTCGCCACGGGCCATCCGCAGGCCGGCGCTGCGCTGCTGGCACTGATGCCCGGCAACTTCGAAGCGGTCGATGAAGCCCTCGATTCGTTGCTCGGCGAACTCGACCGGGCGGGCGATTCTCTGGCCGGCTGGCTTGACGAACTGACTTCCGAAGCTTCGATGACCTCGGGAGGCCTGCTGGCTGGTACTGGGCTGGCCGCCTGGTACTGGGCCCGCACGCGGCAGCGCAAGGCCGACGAGCAGGCGGAGGACGAACTGGCCCGGGGCATGTTCTTGCGATTCCAAGGTTCCTTGGGCTAGACAATGGAATCCGAGGCGCTGAATGCCCTGCTGGCCAAGGTCAATGCCGGCGACGACGATGCGCTCGACGCCTTGTTCGCCGAGTACGGACCTTACCTGCGAATGGTCGTGCGGCGCCAACTCTCTCCACCGGTCCGCGCCAAATTCGATTCTTCCGACATCGTGCAGTCGGTCTGGGCCGACGTGCTTGACGGCTTGCGGGAAACGCGGTGGAACTTCGAAACCGCCCAGCAGTTGCGCGCCTTTCTGGTCAAAGTCACGCGCAATCGGCTCGTCGACCGCCTGCGTCAGCATCAATCGGCCCTCAAGCTCGAAAAGGGCTATGCCAACCAGGAGATCGATGACTTGCCGGCCACCAGCATGACCCGGGCCAGCGAAGTCGTGCATGCCGAAGACCTGTGGGGACTGATGCTCAGGGCCTGTCCCGCCGAGCACCGGGAACTGTTGCACCTGAAGCGCAAGGGCGCGTCGCTGGCCGAGATAGCCGAGCGGACCGGACTGCACGAAGGGAGCGTGCGGCGCATTTTGTATCAGATCGCGCGTGACGTAGCACGCATGCAGAACCGTTCGTTGGACCGTTACGATTCCACGTCTCCTGCCCCGTAAGCAGGCGTCATGAGCTCATCGACTCGTCGACAGCCGGAAATGAGCACCGGCGGGGAACCGTCCGCCGAGGAAACTGAAGCCCTGCGCGCGATGTCCGAGGGTTGGCGCGGGGGGCATCCCGAGCCCGCCGAGTCGCTTCTGGCCCGCTACCCGCGGTTGGCGGCACAGCCGGAAGCAGCCGTGCGGCTGGTTTACGAGGAGTGGTGCCTGCGCGAGGAACTTGGCGAGCGGCTCGACTCGCAGACGTTCTACCAGCGGTTCCCGCAATGGCGCGAACCGCTGCAAGTCGTGCTGAACTGCCACCGCATGTTCGACGTGGGCATGGCCCCCTCGTTCCCCGAGGCGCCCGGCGAGTTCGGCGAGTTCTTTTTGCTGCACGAAATCGATCGCGGCGCGGCGGGCCGGGTGTTTCTGGCCACCCAGCCCGAGCTATCAGACCGTCCGCTGGTCGTTAAGCTGACAGTGCGGCAAGGGGACGAGCACTTGTCGCTGGCGCGACTTCAGCACTCGCACATCGTGCCGCTGTATCTCGTGCAAGACTTTGCCGATCGCAATCTGCGGGCCTTGTGCATGCCCTACCTGGGCGGTCTCAGTTGGGCCCGGGCGCTTGAGCGGCTCAAGGGCGTGGCGCCGGCCGAGCGAACGGGCGCCTCGCTGGTCAAACTGCTCGAGGAGAATGAAGCCGAGTTTCCCGCCCAGTTGGCCACGCGCAGCCCGGCTCTGGGATTCTTGCAGCGGGCCACTTACGAGCAAGCCGTCTGCTGGATTGGCGTCTGTCTGGCCGACGCACTGCACTATGCTCATTTGCGCGGCCTGGTGCATCTCGACATCAAGCCGTCGAACGTGCTGCTGGCGGCCGACGGCCAACCGATGTTGCTCGACTTTCACCTGGCACTCACGCTCGAAGCAGGCAACGAGCTGCCAGCGCGGCTGGGCGGCACCCGGGGTTACATGTCGCCCGAGCAAGCTGCCGCGGCCGACGCGCTGCGCAGCGGCCGAAAGCTGCCAAAGCTCGATGGCCGTTCCGATATTTACTCGCTCGGGCTGCTGCTCTACGAGTCGCTGGGTGGGCAGTTGCCATCGGCGGACGCCGCCGAGGCCAGCCGCCTGTTGCAGCGCTCGAATCCACGGGTCAGCCGCGGGCTGCACGACATCATCATCAAGTGCCTGGCGCGCAACCCCGCCGAGCGCTACGAAACGGCCAATCAATTGGCCGGCGACCTGCGCCGCCATTTGGCCGACTTGCCGCTGCGTGGCGTCGGCAATCGCAGTCTCCTCGAACGCTGGCAAAAGTGGCGCCGCCGCCAACCGCATGCGGCAGGGCTCGTTGCCCTGGCTTTATTCACGGCACTGGCCATTGGCGGCGGACTTTGGCTTGTGCAGCGCGACCGGGTATCTGATGCCCGCTTGGCGCTCGCCGAGGGGCAGCGCCAGCTGCAAAGTGGTCAGTTCAGTGCCGCTACCGACCAATTCAACGCGGGCCTGGCGCGCCTGCGCTGGGTAGCCGGCCAGGGAGACCTGAAACGCACGCTTCACGAGCGGCTGGCGCAAAGCCAGCGCGCCAAGCTGGCCGACGGCTTACACGCCCTCGTCGGGCAGTTGCGCACGGTCGACTCGCTCGAGCGCGTTCCGGCCGATAAGCTGCAAGAGCTGATAGCCGGCTGCGCCACGATCTGGCAGTCGCGCGAGCTGATTCTGCGGTCGGTCGCCGGTGCCGGCGCGGATGGGGCTCGCGCGCAAGTGCCAGCCGATTTGCTCGATCTGGTTATCCTTTGGACCGAACTGCAGCTGCGTCTGGCCGGCGCCGGGCAGCATGCCCCCGTGCTTTCGGCGGCGCTTGAGCATTTGCACGAGGTCGAGCGACTGTGCGGGCACAGCCGAGCGCTGGCCATCGCCCGCCAGCACTACGAGGCGTCGCCACGCGCGACGGGCTTGGATCCGAGCGCGGCTGGCCGGCTGGCGCCGCAAACAGCGTGGGAGCACTTTCTGGTCGGCCGCTGGCTGGCGAACGATGGCGAACTGGAGGCCGCAAGGGCGCACTTTGCCGACGCCGTCGATCAAGACCCCGCGGCGTTCTGGCCCCACTGCTACCTGGCAATCGTGGCCTATCGACTGGGGCAATACGACGAGGCCGTGGCCGAGTCGACGGTTTGCATTGCCTTGTCGCCGCGTAACGCGGCCTGTTACTACAATCGTGCGCTCGCGCGGCAGGCGCTTGGCCAACGCGAGCAGGCACTGGCCGATCTGGACCGAGCCATCGTGCTGGATGCCACCCTGGGCCCCGCCGCGCTGCAGCGGGGCCTTGTGCGTCTGGAGCTGGCCAAGTACGACGACGCCCTGGTCGACCTGGAAAACGCCCTTCAATTGGGCGAGCCGTCGGCCGAAACCTACTATCACATTGCCAGGGCTCAGCTGGGCAAGCACCAGGTCGCGGCTGCTCGAGCGAGCCTGGAGCAGGCCCTGCGTGCCGACGGCAGCCACGCTGCAGCCGCGGAGCTGCTTCGCCGCGTCAGCGCCGCCCCTTGAGCGAGCGCCACCAAGCCGATTTTATATCCCGAGCCTGGGGGCACCCGGATTCTCCGAGCTGCCCAAACGGCCCCTTTCCCAACTCCTGTGGGCCGAAATCTCTCGAAGATTCTGCCTCCGGCCAGGTTTTTTGGAAATATTTAGCCCTTCCGCGCGCGCTTTTGCCGGTTTGCTGCGTTTCATCTGATAGCCGCACGTGTAGGGCCCCCGGGGCGGTTCGGACCACGCACACCCGGGCTGTTCCGGGGGCCAACGCGGCGTCACTCAGAGGCGGTCGAGAACAGCGAGGCATCTCATGGCGTTCTGGGGTTTCAATCGATTTCGTGCTGGCCGTCCCAAGCGGCGGCCCTCCCTGCGCGCGCGGAACCGGATTGCCGGCGGCTTGCACTACGTGGGGCTCGAGCCGCTGGAAATGCGCAATCTGCTCACCGTTACGCTCAATCCCATCGTCGGAACCGACACCAATTCAACGTTTGCCGTGCCCGCCGGCAAAGACCTTTACGTACCGCTGACCAGTACCGATCCGGGCCAGACGGTCACCTACACCGCCACCAGCAGCAACTCGAACATCGCCGTGTCGGTGCTGACCGGCAACCCCACGTTGCAGCTGACCGTGCAGGGAGTCGACTCGGAGGGCAACAACTTCTCGGGCACGATGACCGTGCAGCTCTTCGAGAACCTCGCCCCCGACACCGTGAGCGTGATCGAGAATCTGGTCAATACAGGCTTCTACGATGGGCTGTCGTTCTACCGCATCGTGCCCGACTTCGTGATCCAAGGCGGGGCCAATGGCACGAAAACCGCGCCGGACTTTGCGGACGAGTTCAACGTCGATGCGACGTTCAACAGCCCTGGCTTGCTGGCGATGGCCAACCCCGGCACGGCCGACTCGAACACATCGGAGATCTTCATCACCGACATCAGCCAGCCCACGGCGAGCATGCCGCAGTACCTCAACTTCCGCCACACGATCTTCGGCCAGTTGACCAGTGGCTTCGACATCTACAACAGCATCATGAAGGCCGAGGGCATCTCCAGTTCGAACAGCACGCCCACGACGCCGGTCACGATCACTTCGGCCACGATCATCACCGATACGCAAAACGGCGTGCTGCAAGTCTCCGAGCCGGCGGGCTATTCGGGCTCCTCGACGATTACCGTCACCGCCCACTCGACCGACGGCAGCACGTCGACGCAGACGTTCGTCGTCAGCGCCGCGCCGCTAACCAGCACGTCGTCAACGCAGCCGCTGTACCTGGATCCGATTGGCGACAAGGTGACTCAGGCCAACACGCCGATCAGCTTCAACATCACGGCCAACCAGTATTTCTCCAGCAACCTGACTTTCAGCGTCAGCGGCGCCGACGGGTTTACCTCAACGCCCAGCAACGTCACGGTACAGATAACTCAAAACTCGAACAATACGGCCACGGTCACGCTCACGCCGGCCGCCGGCTTTACCGGCACGGTCAACCTCGTGATGCATGCCTCGGATACGTCGAATGCCATTTACGACGCCCAGCAGTTCTCGCTGACCGTCCAAAGTTCGCTGGCCGTTTCCGACGTGACCACCCCGATCAATAGCGCCAACGAGGCCAACACCTCGATCAGTGGTACGGGCACCGCGGGCGATTCGATCTCGGTAACTGCCACCGACGGCACGAACACCACCAGCGCGTATTCAACCACGGTCGATTCCAACGGCCAGTGGACGATCAGCGGCATCGACGTCAGCTCACTGGCCGATGGCACGATTACCTACAACGTCTCGGCCACGAACAACTCGGGCACCACCACTGCCAGCCAAACCATCAGCAAGGACACGCAGCCCCCGGCCAACACGATCTCGACGGCCACCAGCCCGGTAAATCAGTCCAACGTTTCGAGCGCGTCGGTTAGCGGCACGTCCGAGGCGGGGGCCACGATCTCGGTGACCGTGACCGACGGCACGAACACCACTAGCGTCTACACGGCCACCGCCGCTGGCGACGGCTCCTGGTCGATTACTGGTATCAATCTCAGCTCGCTGACCGACGGCACGATCACCTATACCGCCACGGCCACTGACGGGGCCGGCAACTCCACGCAAACCACGAAGACGGGTCAGAAAGACACCGCCGCGCCGACGCTCAACGTGGACTCGGTCACCAACCCCGTGGACCTCAGCACGTCGAACGACGCCACGGCCAGCGGCACC
>CAZPED010000294.1:0-5651 GCA_964585335.1 uncultured Planctomycetaceae bacterium
CGTGCGGCAGATCGCCCGTTGCCTGGGCAGCGAGGCCCGCCCGGCCGTGGCCGGCGACCCGCGGGCAGCCGGCTAGCCGTTGCGAGGCCAGTTGACCGGGAGCGTCCGATCTTGGTTGAGGTCGGGTTATGCCGATCGTGGCCGATGTGGCGGCCGACTCTGCCCTTTGCTGCCGGCCAATCACTTTGCTGCTGGGGAATACTGCCCGGCCGTGCCTGGGAAGTACCCACTGGGCGCGTCGCGCTGAGCTAGGATTCAGTGGTACGTCGTTGCGCGTGCCACCTGGCCCCCAAAGGACTGGCTACTGGCATGCACTCACAGCAGTTTCAGCTTCATGCCGAGATCGAAGATCGGCATTGGTGGTTCGTCGCGCGGCGGCAATTGCTGACCGCCCTGATCGAGTCGGTGCTGCCCCCTTCGCAATCGACGACCATCGTCGATGTGGGCTGCGGCACGGGCGCCAACCTCGGCGGCCTGGCCGATCGCTACGAGTGCGTTGGCATCGATGCCTCGAGCCACGCCATTCGATTGGCCAAGCGGCGGTTTCCCGCCGTGCAGTTCATTCACGGACTGGCGCCCCATGACCTGGGCGAGATTCTCGACCGCACCCGCCTGGTGATGCTGACCGACGTGCTGGAGCACGTCGCTGACGATTTTGAAATGCTCTCGCGATTGCTGGCCGCCACGCAACCGGGCACCTACTTCCTGATCACCGTGCCCGCCGACCCGGGGCTGTGGAGTCAGCACGATCAATCATTCGGCCACTACCGGCGCTACGATCTGGCCCGGTTCGAACAGGTCTGGCAGGGGTTGGCCGTGCGGCCGCTGCTGGTTTCATACTACAACACCCGGCTGTACCCGCTGGTCAAGCTGGTACGGGGCTGGAACCGCTGGCGGGGACACGCGGCGGGGCTGGCCGGCACCGACTTTCGCTTGCCCAACCGGTTGGTTAACAACCTGCTCACGCGTTGTTTTGCCGGCGAGCGCAAGCGGCTGGTCCGATTGGCCACCGGCCTGCCGGCGCACCCCTATCGGCACGGGGTGAGCCTGATTGCCCTGCTCGAGCGGGAAGGCGCCCCGATCGAGCCGCGCCGCAAGCCTGTCAGCGTGGCGGCCGACGTCTACGATCCTGCGGCCGATCTGGTCACCGCCGACGTCTAGTCTCTCGGGCCACCCTTAGCGGCAGCGCCGAAATCGCCCGTCAATTTCCGGGCTTCAGCGTCTTGGTCACGCGTCCTATTCGGCCATTCATCCAACCGCTATAATGGTTGGAATTTGTCGTGCCCCCAATTGGTAGACTGGGGGCGAGCGCAAAAAAATAGAGGGCTCTTGCTCGCCGGGGCAAGAACCCTCTTGTTTGGCTGTCCGTGACGGTTCGACTTGCGTCGGGCCGCTTCCGGAGACCCACAGCCGTAGAATGCGTATCGGGCCGACCGGCGGAGAAACTTTAGGAACGACGGCTGATTCCTCGCGCTGCGCGCAATCGGCATGCCGGCCTCCCACTACAGACCGGAATTCTTACCACAGCGGCACTCTCCTCGCGGAAAACTGAGGCTGATCGATGAAGGTTGCGAAACTGGCACTCGAGGACGGAACGGTCTTCACCGGGGCTGCGTTCGGAGCAACGGGCGAGGTCGATGGCGAAGTTTGCTTTAACACGTCCATGACGGGCTATCAGGAGATCCTGACCGATCCGAGCTACAAGGGTCAGATCGTGACGATGACCTACACGGAAATCGGCAACTACGGCGTCAACAGCGAGGACCTCGAGAGCGAACGTCCGCATTTACAGGGCTTTGTCGTTCGCAATCGCAGCTCGCTGGCCAGTAATTTCCGCTCCGAGGGATTGCTGGAAGACTACCTGGTCAAGCACGGGGTCGTGGGTATCAGCGGCATCGACACCCGTTCGCTAGTCCGACGGTTGCGGCAGCACGGAGCCCTCAAGGGCGTGCTCTCCACCGAGGACCTCAACGACGAGAGCCTGGTGGCCAAGGCCAAGGCCAGCCCGGGCCTGGTCGGCCGCGACCTGGTGCGCGAAGTGGTACCCGAGCGCGCCCGCGAATGGGAGCAGGCGCTCAGCCCCTGGGCCAAGCTGCCCACGCACGTTCAATCGGCCGCGGCAAATCATCCGCACGTCGTGGCGCTCGATTACGGCATGAGGTGGAATATTGCCCGGCACCTGCACTCGCAGGGCTTTCGCGTCACCGTGCTGCCCGGCACCTCGACTAGCGCCGACGTGCTGGCCCAGAAGCCCGACGGCGTGTTTTTGTCCAACGGTCCGGGCGACCCCGAGCCGCTGGAGTACGCGATTTCCACGATTCGCGAATTGCTCGGCAAGACGCCCGTATTTGGCATCTGCCTGGGCCACCAGCTCTTGTCGCTGGCCTGCGGCGCGACGACTTTCAAGCTGAAGTTTGGTCATCGCGGGGCGAATCAGCCCGTGCAGAATCTGGACACGGGACGCGTGGAAATCACTTCGCAGAATCACGGCTTTGCCGTCGCCGAAGACAGCCTGCCGTCGTCGCTCGAAGTGACGCACCGCAACCTGAACGACGGCACGATCGAAGGCATCCGCCACCGTGAGTTGCCCGCTTACAGCGTGCAGTATCACCCCGAAGCTTCGGCCGGTCCGCACGACAGCGACTACCTGTTCGACCGCTTTCGCGAGCTGGTCGGCGCTGGCCGCTAGCCGCTTACTCCTCGAACAGCACGCACAGCACGTCGATCGCGGCGGCAGCCCGCTCGGGCCGTTCGACTTCGCCGTCGACGCACTCGCGGCAAATCGATAGGGCGCAGCGCAAATACTGCTCGCGCGACTGTTCGACCAGATCTTCGTCCAGATCGGCCACGATCAGCGGCCACAGCACTTCGAGTTCAGTAACGGCCCGGTCGTCGCCCCCAATGGCGGCAAACACCAGCTCGTCAACCCGTTCGAGCAGCTCCAGCACCTCGGGCACCTGACCGGCCGTGGTCGAGCGGCTCGTGGCTTGCGCGACTTCGGCCGGCCCACGCTGGGCCACCGAGGCGCTTCGCTTGCGCTGGTGTGCCGCTTCGAACCGCTCGTTGTTTTGGCGTGGCGGCTCGTCCGACGAGACAGCCGGCTGGCTGGCCACCGCGGCCGAAGCCGCACCACGATGTACGCTCGCCAGGTGCGACTGGACCTGCTCGCTCAATTCGTCGAGCCGGGCCACGCTGAGCCAGGGACGAGCCTGCTCCAATTGTGAGGCCAACAGCGAGAACTTGCCCGATTGTAAAATATTGGCCACGCAGCCAGCCCAACCTTCCCACTTCAATTCGTCCGCCAGCGCCGGCTCACGCAGATCCAGCAGCGTCACGCCGCCGCGAGCGATTCCCTTCCAGCTTGCCGGATCTTCGGGCAAGGACGTGATTCGCACCGGCCGGCTGGTCGCGGGTTTCAGCCCCGTGCTGAATGAAAATTCGGTGCGGCATTCAACCGGCAGCACGTTGAACAGTCCCGCCACGAGTTGCTCGGTAGTGACTTGTGCCGCCACGGCCAGGCGATCGCTCGACAAGGCAGCCTGCACCAGGGTGGCCATCAGGGCGGGCCCAGGATCGCGCGCCAAATGCGCGAGCAGTCCCATGTCGACTGGCGCCGATCGTCCGCCCAGGCGCAACGGTTCGAGCCGCTCGATGCCGGGCGAGACGACATCCATGGCGCCGATGGCCGTGGCCGCCCGCAGCAGCGCGAACGGATTGTTGGCAAACCGGGCGAGCACCAGCGGCGGCACCACGAGAAACCGCGAGTAAACGGCTTCTCCGCCACGGCCGCTGTATTCGGCCCCAGCCGGCTTGCTGCGCGAAACGCAGTAAGACTCGCTCGCTAGCTGAAAGAAGTTCGTGCTCGAACGTTGCCCGGGGCGCTCGAGCAGCGAGTCGTGCGAGGGAGCCCAGAGCGAGATTTCCCGCGCATCATCCTCGGTCAATCCAGGGCTGCGCGCGACCAGCTGGTATCCCTGAGCACGGTCGGTTTGGGCCGAAGTGAAAATGGCTTGTTCGATAAACACCGGATCGTCCTTAGCTTGCAAGGTGAAATTGTTGGCGTGCCTGGCCGCTCAGGCCGAGCGCGGCTGAAGCTTTAATTGCGGAGATTCTCCACCAGCCATTCGAACGGCTCGACGATGCCGCGCGGCTCGATCCGCAGCGGCAGGCTTTGCCGGCCACCGCCGCGCACGTTGCGCGTCACACAGGCGCCGGCCACGCCGGCGGCAAAGAACCGGTGCTTGGCAAACCGCTGCTCGCACAGCCGCCACAAACCCGGGGCCAGTTGCCGGGCGTAGTCGGCCGGATCGGCGAAGCAACTCTCGCATTGATCGGCCTTGCTGAAGATCAGCGCCACGGGGCGGGTGCTCCAGTTGCGCTTGGGGTCGACGGCCATCTCGCTCAAGTGGCTGAGCAGCTTCATCGTGAAATAGTCTTCCTCGAGCGAGCCGCCTTGCAGCTTCGTGGCGTCGATCAGCACCAGTACCCCGTCGCAACTGGTCAATAGCGAATGGATGGCCTGGTACGAGCGGGGATGATCGACTTCCTCGAACAGGGCTTCGCCGGCAATGTCTGGCAGCACCAGTTCCACCGGCTTGCGTTGCTTGGGCCGCCGCAACTGGCAATGCACCCAGTTCCAGCGGTCGGGCTCGTTGGGCGTTTTGTTGGGAAACTCGCAGCGCGACAAGGCAGCCAGCGTGTGCTGTTGGAGCGTGACTGAAAAGCCGCCCCGGGCCGAGAGCTGCAAATCGCGCGGCTGGCGCGAAAGCATGTCGAGCAGCACACCCAGGTACACGGTCTTGCCCACCCCGCTAGGCCCCAGCGCGGCAAACATCACGGGTTTGCCCCCCTGCGATTGAGCCTGGTGCGCGAGCACCATCGGCGCGTAGCAGTGATGGCAGCTCTCGGCTTCTAACGAGTTGCCGGTGCCGCAAATCAGGCAAGGCACTTGCTGCGAGTAGTTGGCCAGGCGAAACGATTGCAGTTCGACGGCTACTCCGCGGTTCATGCATGGGTCTCCTCGAGCAAGGGCGATGGTGACTCGTCGGTATCGGCTGGCGCGACCGCTTCCAGCGTTGCCAGATCGCAGACGCTGATCGCGCAGCGGAAGCCAATGTTGTGCTTGCGGGCCAGGGCGCGGTCGCCACTCTGGAAGTGGCACGTGGCCTGGCTATCAAGATACGTGTCGAATGCCCCGCCGCGCAGGCAGAAGTACGAAGCCTGGCAGCCGTCGTCGGCCTGCACGTCATCGAACACGAGCGGGTCGCCGGTCCATTCCCAGACATTGCCGATCAGCTGCTGCGCGCCGCCAACGCTGACGCCTCCTGGGTACTGGTCGACGCGAACCGTGCGGCCGGGGCCCGAGCCCCACAGATTCGCCCGGCCGCGGTCCATGGCTTCGCCCCAGGGATAGCGGCGCTGGATCAACGGGTGTCCGGCCAGTGCCACCGGCCAACTGGCCGCCTTGACCCACTCGCCGTCGGTGGGCAATCGCTTGCCCGCCCAGCGCGCATAGGCCGAAGCCTCATACCAGCTGACGCCGACGACCGGATGCTGCCCCTCGTCGCGCGGGTGCTTGCCGCCTCGCCAAAACGCCGGGCCCGGATGGCCCGTGGCGTCGACAAAGTCGAGCACTGCCGGCCAGATCTCGG
>CAZPED010000295.1:0-5650 GCA_964585335.1 uncultured Planctomycetaceae bacterium
AGGTTCGCTGCGGGCCTGTTCGGGCGACATGTACTCGGGCGTGCCCGACATGCCGCTTTGATCGGCGGTTTGCCAGCTGCCGGTTTCGGCCGTGGGCGAAGTGAGCGGCTCGCGATGCGCCAGGCCAAAGTCCATGATCTTGGCCAGCCGCTCGGGAGTGACCATGATGTTGGCCGGCTTCAAGTCGCCGTGCACGATCTGCCGCGCGTGCGCGCTGGTCATTCCCAGGGCAATCTGCCGGGCCAGGTGTTTGGCCTCTTCCAGGGGCAATGGCCCTGGTTCGAGCAACCGCTTGAGCGATTGCCCGCCCACGTGCTCCATGACGATCATCGACATGCCATCGCTATCGTCGACGGCATACACCGTGCAGACGTTGGGATGATTGAGCGCGGCGGCGGCGCGGGCTTCGTCGAGCACGCGCCGCGGCGCCTTGGCGTCGGTGGGCCGAAAGATCTTGAGCGCCACGGTCCGCTCGAGCGTCAAATCGCGAGCGCGATAGACCACGCCGAACGTGCCACTGCCAATCTGCGACTCAATGCGGTACTGCCCCACCACGCTGTTCTCGCCCAGCACCCGGGTCGGATCGAGTGTCGGTTCGTCGCGCGACCAGTTTTCGGGGCACAGGCCGCCGGTCTGCAATCCGTCGAGCACGCGCAGCACTTCGTCGCTGCGACGGCCGACGCTCAGGTTGTGTACCACCTGGTACTGCAACACGCCATTGGGGTCGATAACGAACAACCCGCGCAAGGCCATGTTCTGCCGCGGCAGATATACGCCATAGGCCTGGCAGACCTGGCCGTCGACGTCGCTGGCCAACGGAAAGGCCAAACCGCCTAGACCGCCCTGGCTGCGCGGCGTGGCGATCCATTTTTCGTGGCTCTCGACCGAATCGGTGCTGATGCCCACGATGTCGCAGTCGCGGCGGGCAAACTCGGCGATTTGCCGGCTGAGCGCGGTCAGCTCCGTGGGGCAGACCATCGAAAAATCGCGCGGGTAGAACAGCAAGATCAGCCAGCGGTCGCGAAAATCGTTGAGCGACACCTCGCGCTCCTCCGAATTGTGTCGCGCCGTGCAGGGCAGCGAAAAATCGGGAGCGCGCGTACCCACGCAAACCGCGGGTGCGGCCGCTTTGCGCGTCGGGCGAGATCCACCAGCAGGAGCTTGCATGCCGTCCATTTTAACGCGGCTCGGGTCGACGACTACTGGACTTGGCGGCCGCCTGACGGCGAAGTTACGGCTGCCTCACCATTTTGCAGCTTGCAACGGGCATTTTCGCCGAGTTGAATTGGGACATCCCGCCCTCACCGCTCCCACCTTGGAGACGTTACACCATGCCATCCTCGCGCACCACCACTCGTCGACAGTTTCTGGCCACCAGTGCGTCGGGCCTAACGGCAGCCAGCTTGTGGAGTGTCGCAGGCGCGCCGCTGCGTGCGGCCGCCGGCCAGCAACCGCTCAAAGTGGCGGTGCTGATCACCACGTTCTTTCCCCGCAGCCACGCGCATGTGATTATGGAAAACTTCGTGCAGCCGTACTTGTTCAATGGCCAGGTCGTGAACCCGGGCGTGCAAGTCGCGAGCTTCTACGTCGACCAGATCCATGCCCAGGACATGTCGCGCGACACGGCCAGGCGATTCGGCATTCCGACCTATTCGACGATCGCCGAGGCCCTGTGCCTGGGCGGAGACAAGCTGGCCGTCGACGCGGTGCTGCTCATCGGCGAACACGGCGACTATCCCTCCAACGAAAAGGGGCAGGTGCAGTATCCGCGCAAGCAGTTCTTCGACCAGACGGTCGAGGTTTTCCAGCGCAGCGGCCGCGTGGCGCCGGTGTTCAACGACAAGCACTTGTCGTATCGCTGGGACTGGGCCAAGCAGATGTACGACACGGCGCGTGCGATGCAGATTCCGCTGATGGCCGGCAGCTCGGTGCCGCTGGCCGAGCGGCGCCCACCCGTCGAACTGCCGACGGGCGCCAAGGTCGTCGAAGCCGTGTCGATCCATGGTGGCGGCGTCGAGAGCTACGACTTCCATGCGCTGGAAGTGCTGGCCTCGATGGTCGAGGCGCGCCAAGGGGGCGAAACCGGCGTGCGGCGCGTGCAATTCCTCAGCGGCGAGCCCCTGTGGCAAGCCGCTGCCGAGGGGCGCTGGTCGACCGAGCTGGCCGCCGCGGCCATGGCCGCCGAGGTGGGAGCCGACCACGAACTCGTCCGCTGGATCCGCTCGGGCGGCAAAATGGCTCCGGCCAAGACCGAGCCGATCCACGCGATTCTCGTCGAATACCGTGACGGCCTGCGCGGCACGGCGCTCAAGGTGGGCAACAGCGGCATCCGCTGGAACTTCGCCTGCCGGCTCGCTGGACAAGAGACACCGCTGGCGACGAGCTACTACGTCGGCCCCTGGCAAAACCGCAACTTGTTCAAGGCGCTGTCGCACGCCATTCAAACCTTCTTCCGCGAGCGCAAGTCGCCCTACCCGGTCGAGCGCACGCTGTTGGTCAGCGGCATTTTGGACGCGGCGATGGACTCGCGCGTGGCCGAGGGCAAATTGCTCGACACGCCACAGCTTGATGTGGTGTACGCCCCGCAAGACTTTCGCGCCATGCGCGAGATGGGGGCTACCTGGAAGATCATCAACGACCAGACGTACGAGCCGCCGGGGATCGAGCCGGTGGGCATTCCCCAGGGCGCCTGACGGCCCGGATCGGCGTTTCTCGCGGCTACTGGGGAGTGGCGTAGAGCGCGCCCAGCTTGCCGCTCCAGCGCAGTTCGTCGAGCGAGAGGGTCGGCCGGGCGAGACTGCTGGCGGCCGCTGCCGAGCGCGATGCCTGGCGGGTTGCCTGCCGCGCCGGCTCGGCCTGGCGGCTGCAGCCGTTGAGAATCAGCGCGCCGGCGACGATGATGCCCGCGCGGTAGAGCTGACGTCCTGTCATGCCGGTCCTTTCCACAACCGGCCTGAAACGCCCCGACAGACACACGGGGCAAGGCAGCGGTCGTGTTGCCGGCCCTAAGATCGGCAGACTAGGCGGGCAACTTCAGAAATACCGCACTCGCGGCCGGAAAAACCAGCCGCGCGGTGCTGGCAATTGACAGCTAGCACCACGTCGCGGCGGCGAAGTTTCTCCGGGCGACGCCAGCAGTTAGTAGCGCCACGGATAGAGCCGGGTTTGCGGCGTGATCCGCGAGGTTTGTTCCTTCAGCCGCGCCACTTCGTCGTTGAGCACTTGCACCTGCCATTGCAGCTTCTGCTCGGCGCCGGCGCCCGTGAGCAATTGGCCGCGCTCGTATTGCAAGCGCGTGACCGCTACGCGAAGTTGCAGCCGCTTGAGATCGAGTGGATCGACCGTGCCGGGCTGACGCTGGTTGGCCGTGGTGGCGCTGCGATAGTAGGCCTCGGCGGCACGCATGTTCGACTCGGCGCGGCGCAGCCAGCCGGAGAATAAGTCGGGATCGGAGCCTTCCTTGGCGCTGTCGAGCTGCGCCTTGGCGATCGCCAGGTCCTCGGCGTACTCGGCGATGACGGCGGCGGAAACCGTTTTTGGAAAGCGCTGATTGGTGGCCTCGATCTTCTTCAAATTCGTTTCGGCCAGGTCGAACTGCGCTTGCGCGTACTGCACTTCGAGCTTTTGTCGCTTCTCGACGTCATTGCTGGTTTCATCGGCGGCCAGCGCGCGCCAGACCGGGCCCATCGTGAGCGCGCTCAACAGCAACCAGCCAGCCACCAGCACGAGTCGTCGGCGATTCATGGATTTCACCTTGGAACAATGGAAAGGCTCCGATCCGGCGCGGCGGAACCCATTTCCTGCCGGCGCCGGCGCGGCGAGACAGCGGTCATTCTATCGCGCGCCGCGCCCCTCGTAGCTCCCTGGGCTGGGCAGCGGCGGCGATAACCGGGCCTGTTGTCGGGCCTGGACTTAAGACAACCATAGGACACGGGCACAGGCCCTGCCGTGGCCCCGCCGCGAGGCGTTTGTGAGCGCCGCGCTGGGCGCGTTGACGCCCCCGGGCGCGATCCCTACACTCAGCGGATTACGTACAAAACGGACCAGTCCCGGCTGGCACAGGGTCAGCCATTCCTAAGTGCTTGAAGGCACACAGCATAGGCAGCAGAGATTCGCATGCCCAACGCCCCGACGTCCCCCGGTAAAACCACCGCCGGCTCGATTGATCAGCTGGCCATTAACACGATTCGCACCCTGTCGATGGACGCGGTCGAGGCGGCCAAGAGCGGCCACCCCGGCACGCCCATGGCCCTGGCCCCCGTGGCCTACACGCTTTGGAACGAGGTGCTCAAGTACGATCCGGCCGATCCGCTGTGGCCCGCCCGCGACCGCTTCGTGCTCTCCTGCGGCCATGCCTCGATGCTGCTCTATTCGCTGCTGCACCTGGCCGGCGTGAAACGCCTGGTCGACGGCAAGCCGACCGGCGAGTTGGCCGTGCCGCTCGACCAGATCGAAAAGTTCCGCCAGCTGCACAGCCTGTGCCCAGGGCATCCCGAGCACTTTGAAACCTCGGGTGTGGAAACCACCACGGGCCCGCTCGGCCAGGGATGCGGCAACAGCGTGGGGCTGGCCATTGCGCAGCGCTGGCTCTCGGCGCACTTCGCTCAGCCAGGTTTCGACCTGTTCGACTACAACGTCTACACCTTGTGCAGCGACGGCGACCTGATGGAAGGCGTGGCCAACGAGGCCGCTTCGATCGCCGGCCATCTGAAGCTTTCGAACTTGTGTTGGATCTACGACGACAACAGCATCACGATCGAGGGACACACGCAACTGGCCTTTAGCGAAGACGTCGCCCAGCGCTTCGAGGGTTTGGGCTGGCACGTCGTCAAAGTTGCCGACGCCAACGACCTGGCGGCGCTGCGAGCCGCGTACCAAAGCTTCCTCAAGACCAACGACCGGCCGACGCTGATCATCGTCCGCTCGATCATCGGCTGGGGAGCGCCGCACAAGGCCAATACCGAACATGCCCACGGCTCGCCGCTGGGCGAAGACGAGGTGCGGGCCACGAAGGAAGTCTACGGCTGGCCAGCCGACAAGAAGTTCTACGTGCCGACCGAAGTGCCCGCCCATTTTGCGGCGCAGCTGGGCGCGCGCGGCGGTCAGGCTCACGCGGCCTGGAACCAGAAGTTCGCCGAATATGCCAAAGCGCATCCCGAGCTGGCCAGGCAGTGGGCTTTGATGGCCGAGCGCGCTCTGCCGGCCGGATGGGACCAGGACGTGCCGGTCTTTCCGGCCGACGCCAAGGGGGTGGCCAGCCGCATTTCGTCGGGCAAGGTGCTCAACGCACTGGCCAAGCATGTGCCCTGGCTGATTGGCGGCTCGGCCGACCTGGCCCCCTCGACGATGACGAATCTCGACGGCGACGGCTCGTTCGAGGCCGGCAGCTATGGCGGGCGGAATTTCCACTTCGGCATTCGCGAACACGGCATGGCCGCGGCCTTGAACGGCATGGCACTGTCGTACGTGCGGCCGTTCGGCGCCACGTTCGTCGTCTTCAGCGACTACCTCCGCCCGTCGATTCGGTTGAGCGCGCTCATTCGGCTGCCGGTGATCTACGTGTTCACGCACGACTCGATCGGCCTCGGCGAGGACGGCCCGACGCATCAGCCGGTCGAGCACCTGGCCGCGGCCCGGGCGATCCCCAACC
>CAZPED010000296.1:0-5616 GCA_964585335.1 uncultured Planctomycetaceae bacterium
CACACGGGCAGAAAACCCTGGGGCCTTACGAAGAAGGCTACAAACGCGGCGAAACGCAAAACGTCAACGGCATGGGCACCGGCGTCGTGATCGACGAGCGGGGCTACATCCTCACGAATCATCACGTCGTTGACGGCGTAAAGAAGATTGAAGTCACGCTGGCCGACAAGCAGGAATATGTGGCCACGCGAATCGCCCACGATCACAAGACCGATCTGGCGATCATCAAGATCAACGTCCCCAAGAAACTGCCGGTGATCAACATCGGCATCTCGAGCGACCTGATGCCGGGCGAGCCCGTCGTGGCCGTCGGCAACGCGTACGGTTACGAGCACACCGTCACCTGCGGCATCATCAGCGCTCTGCACCGTAGCGTGCAAGTCAGCGACTCGCAAAACTACAAAGACCTGATCCAAACCGACGCCAGCATCAACCCGGGCAACTCGGGCGGGCCGCTGTTGAACATCGACGGCGAAATGATCGGCATCAACGTTGCCGTGCGGGCAGGCGCGCAGGGCATCGGATTTGCCATTCCGGTCGACCTGGCCATGGCGACCGCCGCTGAACTGATGAGCGCGCAGCAGACCGCCTGGCACGGCATCGTGCCCAAGCCCGTGACCGCCACCAGCGCCAAGCAATGCGTGATCGCCGAGTGCGACTCGGACAGTCCGGCGGCCAAGTGCGGCTTGAAGCCGGGGGACGTGATTGCCTCGGTCGGCGACAACCCCGTGCTGCGGGCGCTCGACATCGAGCGGGCCCTGCTGGGGCGCAACCCGGGCGAAGAGATTCCCGTATCGGTCGAGCGCAACAAGGAATCGGTCAAAGTGAAACTCGTGCTGGCCTCGACCTCGAAGAAGAGCGCCGACGGCGACCGCATCTGGGAAACCCTTGGCTTAAGAATGACCCCCGTGCCGGTTTCGCAGCTCAAAGGCTATCAGAAGCAGTATCGCGGCGGCTTGATGGTGACCGACGTGCGGGCCGATGGCCCCGCCGCCCAGGAAGGCATCTTGCGGGGCGACATCCTGCTGGGAATGCAGGTTTACGAGACGATCTCGCTGGATAACGTCAACTACATTCTCAAGAACTCGGATCCCAACTCCTTGCAGACGCTGAAGTTCTTGATCCTGCGCGACAACGTGCGCTACGAGGGCGAACTGCTCGTTTCGACGCGCAAGTTCTCTCGCTCCCGCTAACGCGCTGCCGCGGGGCCGTTTTGCCGGCATTTCGGCCATGGCCGCGCCGTTCGGCCAGCGTGGTTTTCATCCGCGGGGGTCCTTCGCTCGCACCACGGCAAGGCATACAATCGCTGCAGCGGCTGGCGTCGGGTGCGCCGGCCATCGAACGCGGTAAGTGCCTGGGGCGATGGAAGCGGAATTCATACATTGGCTGCGCGAGCGACTGCCGCGGCATCCGCGCTTGCTGCTGGGACCGGGCGACGACGCCGCGATTCTCGACTGGCGCCGCCAGGCCGGCTGTGTCGTCACGGTCGACCTGGTCAGCGACGGCGTGGACTTTCTGCTGCCCCAGGTCGATCCGCGCCGCGTCGGCCATAAGGCGCTGGCCGTGAACCTGAGCGACCTGGCCGCCATGGCCGCCCGGCCTGTCGCGGCCGTCGTGGCGCTGTGCCTGCCGCGCCAGGGCGCGCTGCCGTTGGCTCAGCAGGTTTACGAGGGCATGATACCGCTGGCGGAGCGGTTCGAACTGGCGATTGCCGGCGGCGACACGAACTGCTGGGACGGCCCCTTGGCAATCAGCGTGACCGCCATTGGCGAGGTGACGCAGCGCGGGCCGCTCGTGCGTAGCGGCGCCCGGCCCGGAGATGCAATCGTGGTGACCGGTCGCTTTGGCGGCAGCCGGTTGGGACACCATTTGGACTTCGTGCCGCGCGTCGACGAGGCGCTGCAACTCGCGGCCGAGTTTCCCCTGCACGCCGGCTTGGACTGCAGCGACGGGCTCTCGCTCGATCTGTCGCGGCTGGCCACCGAGAGCCGCTGCGGGGCGGTTATCGAGCTCGACCGCGTGCCCCTGGCAGATGCGGCCCACGCCTGGGCCCGACAATGTGCGGGCGAATCGACGGCGCTCGACCATGCTTTGGGGGACGGCGAGGATTTCGAACTCATTTTGGCCGTGCCAGCCGCCGCGGCGCGCGACATGATTGCGCGGCAACCGCTGGCCTGCGGGCTGACCGAGATTGGCCAGTTCGTGGCCGAGCCGGGACTGTGGCAACAAGACGCTTTGGGCAATCGCCGACCGCTGGCGCCGCGCGGTTACGAACACGAGTAAACGAACATGACCACGGAAAGCCTTACATTCCTGTCCACCAGCGAGGCCGATACCCAGCGCCTGGGCCAAGAGCTGGCACGCGTGTTGCCTCGCGGCTGCACCGTGGCCCTCAACGGTCCCTTGGGCGCCGGCAAAACCCGGCTCGTCCAGGCCATCGCCGTGGCCGCGGGGGCCGACCGCCGCGACGTGGTCAGCCCGACGTTCGTGCTGGTGCACGAATATGCCGCAACGACGCCCATCTACCACTTCGACGCCTATCGGCTCCGCGACGACGACGAGTTCCTGCAACTCGGGGCCGAGGAATACTTCGCCGGCCCCAATTGGGTGTTTATCGAATGGGCCGACCGGGTCGAGCGCTGCCTGCCCGACGAGCGGCTGGAAGTGCACATCGAGGTGGGCGAGGGAACCGAGCGGCGAATCACCCTGATTTCGCACGGCCCACGGTGCGGCCAGGCGCTCGGCGAACTGCGGCGGGCGCTCTAAGCAGCCACCCGGTTCGAGCGCGAAACGACACGCATTTCCCCGTAAACTGGCACGATCCAACCCCCGAAACGAACGATTCAGTTAGAATAGGGGTAAATCGTTGACAGGTCCTGCCGCGGCAATATCAATGGAATAACCGGACGTCGTTGCCGCGCAGGCGAGCGGGCGATCTTACCGGGTTTTCCCCCCACCGGCCCATCGCGCGAACTCCTGGGAGTTCGACGCAGCCATGTCGTCCCCGACCGCCGTCCGGCGCTTCATTCTGATCGACTCGATCCGCGGCCTGGCGGCGCTGGCCGTGGCCTGCTTTCATTTTTACAACCAGCTCGATAGCACGTCCGCCGATGGGCCGCTTTGGGGTAGCGCCGTGCAGGCCGTGATGACGCACGGCGATCTGGGCGTCTTCGTGTTCTTCGTGCTCAGCGGCTTTGTTATTGCGTGTAGTTTGCACCGCGTGCGGATCGACGGCACCGTCGTGGGCAAATTCGCCCTGCGCCGCTCGCTGCGGCTCGATCCGGCCTACTGGAGCGTGATTTGGGTAACGATGCTGTTGGGCGTTGCCGTCAAGTCGCGCGGTCTGCTGGCCAACCAGCCGCTGGCCGGGCCGTGGGACGTGCTGGCCAACATGACATATCTCGACAACCTGCTGGGCTGTCGCAGCATCGTGAAAGTGGGCTGGACGCTCTGCCTCGAAATTCAGTTTTACCTGGTGTTCGTACTGTGCGGTTGGCTGATTTGCACGCTCGGAGGTGGCCGATGGACCACGACGCTACGGGCCCTCGTTTTTGGGCCCCTGACCCTGGCGTCGCTGCTGGTGTTTGCCGGCGTGCTGCGGCTCGAACAACCGGGCCTGTTCGTGCCGTATTGGTTTATGTACTTCCTGGGCGTGGTCATCTGGTGGGGCCATAGCAAAGACGTGCCTGGCTACTGGTTGGCGCTGGCTTTGGCGGCCAGCCTGGCCGTGTCCTGGAAATCGCAAAGTCCGGCTGCCTGGGTCGCCACGGCCACGGGGGGCGGCATTTATTGGGCCGGTCGCACGGGACGCATCGATACGCTGCTGGCCGGCGGCCTGTTTCGCTACCTGGGACGTATTTCGTATAGTTTTTATTTGATGCACCCGTTGGCAGGCACCAACTTCATTCGGGTGGTACAAAGGATAGTAAGTCCCAACGATCCGCTGCACCCGCTGGTGGCAGCGCTCGTTTTCTTGGGCGCCGTGCTGGTGAGCGTGTTGGCGGCGCAAGTGTTGTACTGGCTGGTCGAGGCACCCTCGCATCGATTCAGTCGCCGGATACGTTGGTCGACCGCCGGCGGAGACACTTCGCCGGGCACGGTCACGCCGCTAGAGCCAGTCGAGAAAGTTGTGCCTCAACCCGCTCCAACTGTTGAGTCTGGCCATGCCGCCGGCGCCGAGCCGGCGTTGCGCTTCGTGCCCCGCGCTCGGGGTTTAGTGTGGAGCCAGCGCCAATGGCTGACGTTGACGCTGCTATTGGCACTCGTTTGGGCGGCGGAGCTTTACGCCGTGCAGTCGGCCACGCTGGTTTATCCGAACGAAGTCTCGGCCCGGTTTCTCTTCTGGGCGACCAAGATCCGCCTGGCCCTCGACCTGCTGTTTATTGGCGCGCTGGTGCTGGTGCTGCGGCCGCGTCCGCTTGCCGTGGTGATCGTCGGCGCCTTCCTCGCCTACTTGGGGCTGGTCACCTATCACCATTACTTTCTCAAGCCGCTGTCGTTTTCGACCCTCACGGGCAATTGGCGCGAGGGGGTGAGCCTGAGCGGCTTTGCCCTCGACTTGTTTCCCAAGGTCGGGGCTTTGCTGCTGGCCGTGCTGTTGGTGGTCAAACTAGCCCTCGTCGCCTTGCGGCCGCGGTGCGAATTGTCGCGCCGGGTGCGCTGGAGTGTCGCCGGGGCGATGGCCATCGCCTACTGCGGGCTCTATGCCGTGGCCAACCGCATCGATCCGCTCGACGCCATCCAGACTACTCGCGGCGTGGGACGCCTGGGTGAAATCCGCGGCTACCTCGGGCCCTGGTTCGCCGAATGGTACTACCTGCACGACGACCGGATGCTCAGCGCGGCGCTCCAGCGGCGCAAACGCGTGTACGACCGCCTCAGCGGCGTCGAGGCCGACATTCCCGTTCACGACAAGATCGTGTTCTTGCAGGCCGAAAGCTTCGACACCAACGTGATTGGTTACAAGGTGAACGGCCAGGAAGTGACCCCCTTCTTGAACCGGCTGCGCGAGGTTTCGATGTACTATCGCGTGCGGGCCGTGCACAGCAATGGCTCGTCCGATGCAGACTTCGCCGCCCTGAACGGCGTCATCGGCTCCGAACACGTCAACACCTACACGATTCCCGGCTATCCCTACGTCAACACCACGCCGCAGGGCCTCGCCCGTAGCGGGTTCGACGTGTTTGCCTTTCACGGCAATAGCGGCGAGTTCTACAACCGCCGCCAGCCGTTCGAGCAAATGGGCTTTAGTGGCCTGTTCTTCCGCGAGGAGATGGAAGGCCGCTACGGCCTGCGGGCCGACAGTTGGGGCATTCGCGATCGCGACGTGCTGGCCCTGTCGTCGCAAATGCTGCGCACCGCGACCCGGCCCACCTGCCACTTCGTCATCACGCTCACGACGCACGTTCCCTACACGATGCTCACTGGCGCGGACAACGAAATCTTTCCGCAGCCGCGCAACGTCGTCGAGCGCTACCTGAACAACATGCGCTATCTCGACAATTGCCTGCGCGACTACATCGTGTCGCTCGGCAAGGGCGTGACCGTGGTGATCTACGCCGATCATCCGACGGAAGAGGGCAATGAGACGTTTCGGCCCGACCGGGATGGGGCCCG
>CAZPED010000297.1:0-5608 GCA_964585335.1 uncultured Planctomycetaceae bacterium
TGCGCGACAGAAACAGCGTCTGATCGTCGGCGCTCTCGTAGCTGCCGCCGTACCACAGGCACAGCAAGTCGCCATTGGCAGCCTGGCAAATCGTCGAACAGTGGTGCGCGGGCGCGAGCGGAATCGTCTCGAACACTTGCTCGGCGGCAAACCAGATCGAGCCGTAAGGATTCGCCAGAATCGACGCTGGGCCAGGCTTGTCGAGCGGTGTGCCCGTCGCCGGCGCAACGGCAACCCCGACGGGGCGCTTGGCCAGCACGTGTTCAATGGCGGTGGCCAGCAGCTTGCGGGCCGCGTCGTCTTGCAAGCCGCCGTGAAAGATCAAGTCCCCGCGCTGATCGAGCAGGTAAACCTCGGGAGCGACATGGGCGCCAAACTGCCTGGCCACGGTGCCCTGCGGATCGCGGTACAGCGGAAAGATCGCGCCGTGCGCTTGTGCGAAGGCTCGCAGCTCGTCGCCCGACTCGGCCGGGTTGGGGCACACGCCCACATACAACACGTCGCTCAGCCGATGTTTTCGATACAGCCGATTGAGCTCGGCCATCGCCGCCGCGGTTGCTTCGCTGCGCGTGGAGAGGAAAATCACGGCCGTGGCGGGCCGCTCGGCATAGTTCTGCATCACGATTTCCGGACCGAGCACCGAGGTCAGCTTTATCGGCCCCACGTTGGCTCCAGGCTCCAAGGCCCTGGCAATGCACGGCACGAAGCAAAGCATGATCAAAGCCAAAACGCGAAATCGTTGTGCAGATGCACTCATCGGGCTGCTTCCGTAAGGTGGGGCGTTGGAGAGAAATGCACTATATCTGCGGCCGCCCCCCGTCTCAACGCTTGGCGCCCTGACGGCCAAACCTGACCAAAGAAAGCAGGTTCCCCGTCACGATTGCGTGAACAACTCGCCAATCGGTGCTAAGATGTCACCTGGCTGCGATGTGATGTGGTGTCCCGGGCAAGTGCGACACCGGCGAACAGGCCGGTTGGGCTCGGTATTCGTGGCGTGGTTATGGCCGATCAAACCGATTTCGTCGACTTCGTGCGCCGCATTCGTGCCGGCGACCAGGCTGCCGTGGCCGAACTAGTGCGCCGCTACGAGCCACTGATCCGCCGCGAAGTGCGGTTGCGCATTGGCGACGACCGACTCAATCGGGCGTTCGATTCGATCGACGTCAGCCAGTCGGTGTTGGCAAACTTCTTCGTGCGGGCCGCGACGGGCGAGTACGTGCTGGAAAGTCCTGACCAGTTACCGCGCTTGCTCATGACCATGGCCCGCAACAAGGTGATTTCGCGAGCCCGGCAAGAACGGCGGCTGGTGCGCGACGTGCGGCGGTTGGCAGTCGAGCCGGGCGTGCTCGACGCGGTGGCCGACGGCAGGCCCTCGCCCAGCGAGCTGGCTTCGCGCAAAGAGCAGCTGGCACTGATCCGCGCTTCGCTGACCGACAAAGAGCGCGAGATCTTCGAACTGCGGACCGAGGGGCTGGGTTGGGATGAGATTGCCGAGCGTTTGGGGGGCACCGGCCAGGCACGGCGGATGCAGTTGGCCCGGGGGCTGGCCCGGCTGGAGCAGCAATTGGGGCTCGTCGAGTGACGGGGCCCATTGTGCGTTTTTAAATCCGCTGGCGATAAACGTTTCAGAGGCTCTATTCGCAGGTCTTGCGGCCCCCATGGTATGAGTTCGCCTGGTCCCACCGAGTTTGGAGCGGCACACGGTGGACCACGCCTTTCACCGGCGGGCCGTTTGCTGCACGCCTGGCGGCAGGGCGAACGCCCCGACCTCGACACGTTCATCAGCCAGATCGGTCGAGTCCCCTTGCCGGAACTGGCTGCGCTGGTTTGCATCGACATCGACGAGCGATGGCAGCACGATCAACCGCGATTTGCCGAACATTATTTGGACCGCTATCGCGAGTTGGCGGCTGACAGTGAGTTGGCCGTCGACGTGATTTATGCCGAATACCTGGCTCGCGAACGGCACGGCCAGCGGCCAGAGCCCGGCGAGTTTCAGCGGCGTTTTCCGCAATTCGGCGACGTGCTGACCGACCAGATTCACTTGCACTGCGCGCTGGAGACCGAGGACGACGATACCTTGCCCTTGGCGGGCAGTAACGGCCAGCCTTCCGTTCTATTCCCGCCCAACTTGCCGCCGGCTGGTCATCAGGCCAGTTACGAGATCCTCGAGCAAATCGGCGCAGGCGGCATGGGCGTGGTGTATCGGGCACGTCAGCCGGTCCTCGACCGTTTCGTGGCCGTGAAAATGGTGCGGATGGTCGATGCCAGCAACCAGGAGCTTTTGGCCCGGTTTCGAACCGAAGCGCGGGCCGTGGCCTCGTTACACCATCCTCAGATCGTGCAGGTGTACGACTTTGGCCAGCACGATGGCTTGCCGTACCTGGCCATGGAACTGGTCGAAGGCGGCTAGCTGGCGGCTCGGTTGAACGGGGAGCCGTGGCGGCCCCGAAACGCCGCGGCGCTGGTGAGCAAGATGGCCGGTGCCGTGCAATTTGCCCATGATCGACAGTTGATCCATCGCGATCTCAAGCCAGCCAACGTGCTCGTGGCCTCGGACCAAGGCGATTGGGACGTCAAAGTCACGGATTTCGGGCTGGCCCGCTTTTTTTATGAAGATGGCTCGCAGCACACGCGTTCCGGCACGTTTCTCGGCACGCCCAGCTATATGGCTCCTGAACAGGCGGCCGGTCGACCGCGCGACGTCACCGTGGCGGCGGACATCTATTCCCTGGGAGCGATTCTCTTTGAGTTGCTCGGCGGCCGGCCGCCCATTCAAGGGGAGTCGCCCCTGGAGACGCTCCGGTTGTTGCTGGCCGGCGAGCCGCCGCCGCTGCGGCGGTTTGCTCCACAAGTGCCGCGCGACCTGGCCACGATCGTCGACAAATGCCTGCAAGGCGATCCCCGCCGGCGTTATGCGTCGGCCGCCGAATTGCAGGCCGACTTGCAGCGTTTTCTGGCCGGCGAGCCGATCCATGCACGCCGTACCAGCGTACTGGAGCGCGGCTGGCGCTGGGCCCGCCGCAATCCCTCGCTGGCCATAGCGTTGTCGTTCGTTGCCGTGCTGCTCATCGGCATTGCGGGCGTTTCTCTCTGGTACTCCGCACAGCTGAGCCAGGAGCTGGCTCGCACGCGCCGCGCCGAGCAATCAGAACGCCAGGCCAATCAATCGGCCCAACAACGCTTGTGGGACGCCTATCTGAATGAGGTCGTGGCCCGCAATTCCAGCCGTCAGGTCGGTCACAAGTTCGCCGCCTTGGAGGCCGCAGACCGTGCTCGCGCGCTCCTCCCGGCCTTGGGACGCAGCGAAGAGCGGCTGGTCCAATTGCGCAGCGCGGTGCTGGCCAGCGTCGCACTGCCCGACTTACGAGAACTCCGACGCCTGCCTGAGTTGCCACGCGAAACAATCTCCTGGGTTCTCGCCCCCAGCGCGAATCGTTACGTCGTGAGCACGCGTGATGGTGAGATTCACGGCTACCGGCTAACCGACGGCAAGCCGCTTTGGATCGTCAAACACATTGACTCGCGGCTAAGTACCTCGGGCGCCGGCACATTTCTCGGGGCGATGGGCGAGGACGGAACGAGTGTCTGGCGCATGACCGACACGGGGCTTGAGCCGCTTTGGACGGCTGATGACGTGGTTCGCGTGTCGTTCTCGCCTGATGACCTGCACGCGGCTACCTGCGACACAGCCGGCCGGTTGCGACTGGTCGAGGCAAGCACCGGCAAACTCTTGCGCGAGTTAAGCCAGGGGCCCGCCCGTAGCGACTTCGCGTTTCATCCGGGCACCCGACGATTGGCCGTCTGCACGGCGGAAAACCTGCTGGTAATCTCCCAAGACACGGGCGAAGTGGAACAAAAGCTGCCACCGCCGACCGTCGGCGAATCGGTTCTGGCGTGGCATCCCAGCGGTGAGTATTTGGCGGCGTGGGGGACATCTGACCGGATTTCGCTGTGGAACGTGCGCAGCGGCAAACTTGTCAAAGCGTTTGCCCATTTGGGCGTTCCCTCGCTCCTGTGCTTTAATGCTGCCGGCACCCTGCTGACGTCCCACAGCCTGTGGGACCAGCGATTGTTGGTCTGGGATGTCAACGCGGCCAAACAGGCGCTGGACGTGCCGGGTTTTTCGTGCCTGGCCTGCGCCCCCGATACCGTAGGCGGAATTCTCCTGCTCGGCAACGACAGCGATCGCCCCGTACTTTCGGAGTTGTCGCCGGGCCTGGGCCGATCGCTAGCTCAATCGTTCGATGCTCCGGTCGGGTACTGGTTGGCAGCCAAGGTCAGTCCGGAAGGGCGGGTGATCATGTTGACGGGCCGCGAAGGGATCGAGCTTTGGGACCTGTTAAGCTGCCGGCAGCTGGCCGCCTGGCCGCTGGGATATTGCGAGGTGAGCTTCGACACCGCGGGCGGCATACTATTCGGTTGCGAGCAGGGAGTCTTTCGCTGTCCGCGGCGCGTTGAAACCCGACCGATGGCTGCTGCCGCCGAGCGTTCCGCTGGAGAACAGCCGTCCGGCGGTCTGGTTTACCACTATGGTCCGCCGGAGCAGCTGGCCGGGCGGATGGTTCCGCACAGCTTCGCGGCCGATGACAAAGGCGAAACGATCGTGTTGGAATTGGATCAAGACAATGGCTGGCAAGTCTTGCACGTGGGGCAGCCCAACACCGCCACGCCCTTCGATCCGCCAGACGACCCTCGCAAGACGACTGTCAGCTCGGATGGCCGCTGGGTCGCCCTTGCCAATTGGGAGGCCGGCGGCACCACGATTTGGAACTCCCAATCGGGCGAACTCGTGGCCAGGCTCGCCTCGGGACCCCATGGCATCGTGCAATTCAGTCCTGACGGCCGCCTGCTGGCGGCCACACCGCTCGGAGTGACGGTGTGGCAGACCTCGGACTGGAAGCAGTCGGCCAGTTTGCAGGCGACTGGCACCACGCCAACCGGACTCGGAATTGCCTTCTCGCCCGACAGTCGCGTGTTGGTGGTCGCGCAATCCGACGGCATACTGCGTTTTGTTGACTCAATTACGGGCCGCGATTGGGCCCGACTGACGCGGCCCAATCCGATCATGGCGTCCGTGCTGGCATTCTCTCCGGACCAGCGGTATCTGTTTTCGTCGTCGGTCGATGCGCGATCGCAGCCGCCCATGGTTTGGGACGTGGCGGCCATGAACCGCGAGCTTGCCCGACGGGACCTAGCCTGGCCAACCGACGTTTTGCAGCAGAGTGGTCAGCTGCTCGAGGGGCCGCTGACCGTGCAAATCGATTCCGGCCCACTTCCTCAGCCTGTCGCCCGCTGACTAGCCCGTTAGCGGCCCTTGCACCGGCCCCCCAACCATGGACCCGATGGCGGTTAATCCGCCGCTCCAAGGTCCTCGGCTTCTGCCATTGCCCGCCGCCCTGATGCGGGAGTTAGCAAATTCCTCAAGCCAAGCCAGATTTTCTCAAGTTTTGTTGTGCGATTTTGTCCGCCGCGGCGCTAAGGGAAGTGGAGAGAGCCCGCCGGGCAGGCGGGCACGCTACACCTGCGAGTCTGCTACTGAAAAACGGTTACTTTCGTCGTGGCAGTGGTCGCCGCTGAACTGACCGCTGCCGCCAGGTCGCCTCAG
>CAZPED010000298.1:0-5593 GCA_964585335.1 uncultured Planctomycetaceae bacterium
TGCGACGCTACGGTCGCGCGACGAGACAGTGCCTGCGTCGCTGGCGACGCACCGGCGGTGGGCATGTTGTTCGATGACTCGCAGCGGTGTGGAGAGGCGCAACTGCGGAGCAAGCTGGTCGGCCAAACGCTGCGATATTTGCTGAGCGCCGCGCACGAAGCGAACGTGCTGCGCGCCGTTGGGAATCGAGATCAATCGCTCCAGACCATGGCCCCAGCGCAAATAACTGAGGAAGTACAAGAACGATACGTCGGCCGGCTCGGAAGTGAGCACTGCGCGGGTCACCATGTCGACGAACAAACGCGCGCCGCGCGACTTGCAATAACGCCGCTTCCACGATTCGAGCGTCATGCTATCCCACTCGGCCGCGCGCGGGGCTCGCCAAGGGGCTTCGGGCGGCAACTCTCGCAGGTACGACTTCCAACGATAGTCGGCCAGCATCAGCTCAAGCCTGGCCCAGAGCGAAAAGGGGGGCAAGTCGCCCGTGTAGCTGGTAAGCTTACCCTGCCAGCTCAGCAGCTTGCGCCCGGAGTGATACTGCGGAAACGTAGTGACGCCCAATTCGCGAGCGAGGTTGGCCAGCCGGTTTTGCGTGGGACCGATCCACTGTCCCCCCAGGTCGATCGTGTCGCCGGCCAGCGACTGACTGAGCGTGCGTCCGCCCACCCGGTCGCGGGCTTCGAGCACGAGCACGCGATGGTTTCGCTCGGTCAGTTGCCGAGCCGCGCACAGGCCCGAAAGCCCGGCCCCCACGACAATCACGTCAAGCGCGTCGTTCTGATCCGTAGCCGCTGGTAGCTGCATCGCCGTGCCCCCTAGCCGCTGGCATCGCCTCGCTGAACTGGCGTGGATCGTAAGCCAGCTAGCAGGGGCGTACAAGCCAGTGCGTGGGAATCGGCCCCAGGGGAGCGTGCGGACGGGCTCAAGTCGTGCAGGCTAGGGGACCGATGTTGGCTCTGCGCCTCAATCGCGCCAGCAGGCCGGACTGCGCTCCGACCGCTAGCGGCTCGTCCCAATGGGCGCCAGGGCCGTCCGGCCACACGACGCGTTCCAGTCCACTCAGCGAGGGAGCGGCGATGAAAGTCGGTCGGTATTGCGTTTCCGTTTGTCTGCTCGGCCTGCTGGCCGGTTGCGCAACGACCAAGAGCTCGGATACGGCCCGCACGGGCATCGAGCAGATGCTGATTTCCAGTGCGACCGATCAGGCCTTGAACAAGGTGAACTTCGAGCCCATCCGGCATGCCAAGGTCTACGTCGAGACCAAGTACCTCGACTGCGTCGACAAGAACTATATCATCGTGGCCCTGCACCAGCGATTGATGCGAAACGGTTCGACGCTGGTCGACAAGCCCGAGGATGCGCAGGTGATACTGGAAGTCGCCAGCGGCGCGGTCGGGACCGATCGCCAGGAGTTCTTCGTCGGCATTCCGCAGATACCGCTGCCGCCACCGTCGCCGATCTCGATTCCCAAGCTGGAGCTGTTTACCCGGGGGCGTGCCACGGGCACGGCCAAGCTGACGGTCATCGCCTACGATGCCAAAACGCGGCAACCGGTGGTTGATGCGAGCAATACGCTGGCCCGCGCCGATTATCGCCAGTGGCACGTCTTGGGCACGGCGCCGGTCATAACTGGCAGCGTGCCGGCCGAAATTGCCAAGGCCACGGGCGAGCGCGAGTCGCCGCTGGCGATGCCGACGGCAATTGCCCGAGGCGCATCGACCACGGTTCGCTAACCGAACGCGAACGATGGGGTCGCCGAGGCCTTCGCCTGGCCGTCGGCGGTCTTGTTCGCCGCTGGTTTCAACGCTAGGCTGTTACCAAAGCACAGGGCTCGGCCACGCGGCGTCGGTCGAGCGACCGTGAGGCAGCCTGCCGGCGAATTATCCTTTGGCCGACACCGGACCCTCCCAATCCAACGCGCGGATCACGTCGGTTAGCAAAGCGCGCTCGATGTTTGGCCGGGGCACGCGCGTCAGCGCCGCGGGACGCGTCATTCGTCAACAGCTGTGGATTCCACCGCTGCTGGGGCTGATCGGGCTGGTGTTTGCCGGCACCTGGGTGCGCGGCCGCATCGAGACCTCAATGCAGGATCAGCAGCGCGAGCAGCTGAGGGCCCTCTTGAATGCCGATGTTAACGCTCTGGAAGTCTGGATGCGCTCGCAAGAGGCCGACATCACGTCGGCCACGCGCGATCCGGAGATTCGCTCCGCGGCAAACAAGCTTTTCGAACTGGCCAACACGCCGAAGATCTCGAACCTCAAGCTATCGGAAGATCCCGCGCGCGTCGAGTTACAGACAGCGCTTGCGCCCTGGCTCGACGAAAAGGAACACGCGGGATACGTGCTGGTAACCCCCGACGGACGAATCGTTGCTGCCGACAACGACACGCTGATCGGCCAGCAACAAGCGGCCGGCTTCCGGGAGATTTTGGAAAAAGTGCAAGCCGGCGAAGCCATCGTGACCCGGCCCTTTCCCTCCGTGGGCATGATCAAGGACGAATGGGGCGAAATGTCAATTGGCGTGCCGACGATGTTTGCCGTCGCGCCGCTACAAGGTAACGATGGCAAGTTCCACGGCGCCCTTGGCCTGCGGATCTGGCCTGAACAGGATTTCACGCGGATTCTCAACGTGGCCCGATTCGGCCAGACGGGCGAAACTTACGCCTTCGATGCGCAGGGAACGCTCCTTTCTGGCAGCCGCTTTCCCGAGCAGCTCAAACAGCTCGGGTTGCAGCGCAATCAGCAGCGCTCCCGCTCCGTGCTCGAAGTGCAGGTCCGCGATCCGGGCGTCGACCTGACGACAGGCGAACGCAGCCCGACCAGCCGCGAGCAGCAACCGCTGACTCGGATGGCCGAGCAGGCCATCGAGCTGTCGAAACACACGACCGGCAACCAGGTGCCAGAGCCGGTGATCGACGTTGACGGATACCGCGATTATCGTGGCTCGCCGACGATTGGCGCGGCCACCTGGTTGCCGCGTTACGGTTTTGGCGTGATCACGGAAATCGACAAGGGCGAGGCCTACCAGCCGTTTGCCGCCCTGCGCACTGCGTTTTGGACGCTCTTCGCTCTGCTCGGCGCGTTCGTGCTCTTGCTCTTGGGCTCGACCTGGTTTGCCCGTCGCCTGGAACGCCGAATGCGCGAGGCCGTGATCGCGGCCGGCAAAGTCGGTCAATACGCGCTCGAAGAGAAGATCGGCGAAGGCGGCATGGGCAGCGTGTTCCGCGGTCGTCATGCCTTGCTCCGCCGGCCCACGGCCGTCAAGTTGCTCGAGCCTTCGAAGACCACCGATGTGTCGATTGCTCGTTTCGAGCGCGAAGTGCAATTGACCAGCCAGCTGAATCACCCCAATACGATCACGATCTACGACTACGGCCGGACCGACGAGGGCGTGTTCTACTACGCCATGGAATACATCGACGGCCTGTCGCTCGAATCGCTTGTCGAGCGCTACGGCGCACAGCCCGACGGACGCGTCATTCACCTGTTGCTGCAAGTCTGCGGTTCGCTCATCGAGGCTCATGCCCAGGGGCTGATCCACCGCGACATCAAGCCCGCCAACATCATGCTTACCCGCCGCGGCGGCGTCTGCGACTACGTCAAGCTGCTCGACTTCGGCCTGGTCAAGGCCATCGACTCGCAGCGGCAGCGCACGCTGACCGCGGCCGACGCGATCACCGGCACGCCACTCTACCTGCCTCCCGAGAGCATTGCCGACAGCGACCGGGCCGACGCCCGCAGCGATTTGTATTCGCTGGGCGGCGTGGCGTACTTTCTGCTGACCGGACATCCGGTGTTCGATAAGGGGAGCGTGATGGACATCATTCGCCAGCAGCTCGAGGCGGCACCCATGCCGCCAACGCAGCGCACTTCGCAGGCGATCAGCCCCGATCTCGAACACCTGATTTTGCGTTGTCTGGCCAAGTTGCCCTCCGAGCGCCCGCAGTCGGCGGCCGAAATGGCCGCAGCGCTCAGCCAGATGCGCGCGGCGCAGCCCTGGACGGCCGAGATGGCTGCCGCGTGGTGGCACCAGTTTGACGCTCCTGGCAGTGGCGATCCGGCGGGCACCGCGACGCAAACGATCGCACTGGCACGCACGCTCGGTTACTCGGAAGTCGACCGCCAACCGTAATTCCGCCGTTCGTGCAGCGAGACGCGTGCGTGACGACCGCCACCGACCAGAATCGTTCCTCCAGCCGCCTGGTGCGCTGGCAAATCTTGACCGTCATATTGCTGTTCGTCGGCTACTCCGGCTGCTATTTGTGCCGGTCGAACTTCTCGGTCTCGCTGGGGGCCATTGCCGCGACGCTGGCCGAACACGGTTACGACGCCGGGCGCGCCCAGGTCTGGCTGGGCTGGACCGCCTCGTTCGGCACGCTGGCCTACGCGCTGGGCAAGTTCGTCACCGGTAGCGTGGCCGATTTCCTGGGTGGCCGCCGCAACGTTATCTGGGGCATGTTCGGCTCGGTGCTGTTCACGCTGCTGTTCGCCGTCAGCGGTTCACTGCCCATCTTCACGCTGGCCTGGGTTGGCAACCGCGCCGTGCAATCGTTCTGCTGGGCCGGCATGGTCAAGATCACCGGCCGCTGGTTCTCTTATTCGTCGTACGGCACGGCTATGGGCGTAGTCAGTCTGAGTTACCTGTTTGGCGATGCCGCCGCACGAGGATTCATGGGCCTGCTCATGCAGCCGGGCTGCGTTACCCAGCAGGGGCTCACGTGGCGCGAAGTTTTTTGGGTGGCCGCCGCCGGGCTGGCGGCTTGCACCACGATCAGCTGGCTACGGCTGTACGAAAGTCCGCGCGACATCGGCGAAGACGAGCCGGCCGCCAGCCCCGTAAACGTGTACGGCCAGGCCGGCCAGCACGACGAGCCCGGCAGCTTGCGACAACTGCTGCTGCCGCTGATCACCAGTCCGCTGTTTCTCGTCGTGTGCGTGCTGTCGCTCGGGTTGACGCTACTGCGCGAAACGATGGGCACCTGGTCGCCCACGTTCTTTGCCCAGGCCGTGGGCTCCACGGGCGCGCAGGCGGCGGCACAAAGCGCGCTATTTCCGCTCTTGGGTGGCGTGTCGGTGTTGGCCGCCGGCTGGTGTGGCGACTTGCTCGGTCCCCGCGGCCGCGCGCTGGTCATCTTATTAGGCTGCCTGCTGGCGGCAATCATGTTGGCCGTGCTGGGCAGCGTCGAATTCTCGGCCAAGTCGGCCACTCCGGTCTGGCTGGTGGGGCTGGTGGGCTTTGCCATGTTGGGGCCATACTCGTACCTGGCTGGCGCCATCTCGCTCGACCTGGGAGGCAAGCAGGGAGGCGCAACCGCCTGCGGCTTGATCGACGGCGTTGGCTACCTGGGCGGCTTTCTGGCCGGCGGCAGTTTTGCTCAACTGAGTGTCGACTACGGCTGGAACGCTGCCTTTCAAACCCTGGCGCTCGTGGCCCTGCTGACCAGTGCCGCCGCCGCCGTGTACCTTCTTATGCAACGTTCGCGAGAACTGCCATGAACGTCGTCGATCAGATTCTCGACCTGTTCGCCACCAAGGGGCACGCCGCTTACGTGGGCGAGCCCGTCTCGCAAATCGAACATGCCCTTCAGTCGGCC
>CAZPED010000299.1:0-5587 GCA_964585335.1 uncultured Planctomycetaceae bacterium
GTCTATCCCCCGCCGCGTGGTCCGATAGTTCCCAATCCTTTGATCACGGACGGCTCGATCACGATCGTGCCCGAGCCGGGCTCCGTCGCACTGGCGGCTATTGCCTGGCCGGCTTCTTGTGCTGGGCCTGTCGGCGAAAGGCCGCATGCTGCTAAGCGGCTGCGTGGCGGCGACATCGTGCGCGAGACGGGGCACCAACTGGCAAAGGGGCTGGGCCGAGCCTCCCTGGCCATTCATATCGAAGGATCCTGCTAATGAAATCCGCATTTGCGCTTACGTTTGTGCTATTCACGATAAGTGGCTTGGCGACGCGTGCGCTGGGGGCCACTTACATCGACGTCGGCAATCATATGCTGCTTCCCAACACTCCCAACCAGCGGATCGATATTTACGTCACGGGGGATAACGACCGGATTCAGGGAGTCGAGGTCTACGCCCAAATCGGCAACGACTATGAGCAACTGACCGGCATACCCGTGTTCCAGTACCTTCCAGGATTGCACTCCGGGTTTCCCGGGCCGAATCTGTCCACGTTGATTGCCCCGGGCTCGTTCATCGAGCCGCCCGTCAGTTATGGCGAATTCGACGTCACGACGTTTCCGACGGTATGGATTGGCGAAACCACGATTGGCACGGGCGGTACCGTCGTGGCGCACGGGCTGTTGGCGACGCTTTACATCGACACCACGGGCATTTTTTTCGGGCAGTGGCCCCTTGTGCTGGGGAACACTCAGATCGGGACCACGGATTGGGCCGGTTCGGTTTATCCACCTCCCTACGGTCCGTCAGTTCCTGTGCCGGTGATTACCAATGGCTCGATCACGATCGTGCCCGAGCCGGGCTCCGTCACTCTCGCGGCAATTGGCCTGGCCGGCTTCTTGTGCTGGGCTCGTCGGCGAAAGGCCGCGCGCTGCTAAGTGAATGCTTGGCTTCACGCGAGGCTCCCTGCGTGTACCGCAAGGCACGCGGGGAGTCTCGGTGTGGGGCGTTGATGCCCCGCAGATCACGCCCGGGAGGTGCCGGCGGCGCGCCACTAGGCACTGGGTCAAAAAGTTTCTACTGCTCTCATTTTCTGTTTGGCGCGTTGTTATACTGGGCCGCGGAAGCTTGGTCCGCTGTTCCGCTCAAACCCCCAGGGAAGCTGCCGCTATGCAACTTGCCTCCTCGCGTTCGGTGCGGCGTAGACTGCAATCTCGATCGGTCGCGGGCGAGCGCTGGTTTCGGCCGGCGCTTGAAACGCTCGAGTCGCGCTGCTTGCTATCGATCACGCCGTCGGTCGTGCTGGGCCGGCACGTGTTTTACGAGCATTCGCGATACGACGGCAACCTGGCCGGGGCCAATGCGGCCGATGATAGCGCGATCGCCACCGACAAGGCCGCGCTACTGCCCGGCGCGACCGCCGCGTTTGCCAACGTCACCAGCTACAGTCGCGGCATCAACGGGCTGATGATCGACATCAGCGGGTCGCACCCCAATATTTCGGCCGACGATTTCTCGTTCAAGGTGGGCAACGACAACGCGCCCGGCGGCTGGAGCGCGGCCCCCGGCACGGTGCTGATCACGGTGCGCGGCGCTGCCGGCATCAGCGGTTCCGACCGGGTGGAAATCATCTGGCCCGACGGCGCCATCAAGAAGCAGTGGCTGCAAGTGACCGTGCACGCCAACGCCGATACCGGGCTGGCCCAGTCGGACGTGTTCTACTTCGGCAACGCCGTGGGCGACTCGGGGCTGGGCGACACGAGCACCAACGCACTGGTGGGCGTCACCGATGAACTGGGCGCGCGCAACAACCCGCAATCGACGTTCAACAACATTCCGCTGACGAACATTTTCGACTTCAATCGCGACGGCGCGGTGAACGCGACCGATGCCTTGCTGGCGCGCAACAACCCGACGGGACTGGGCAACGCGCTGCGCTTCATCGCCGCGCCGACGATTTCGCCGCCGGCGCTGTCGGCCGCGCTAGAGAACGACACGGCGCCGGGGGGCGGCACGAACAGCGACGGATTGACCTCTGACCCCACGATTGCCGGCACGCTGACCGACACGGCCCCCTTGGCCAGCCTGACGGCCAGCCTGAACGGCAACCCGCCGGTCGACATCAGGTCGTACTTGGGCCCCGGCGCGGCGTTCACGCTCGATGCCGCCGCGATGGAAATGCTTTTGGGCAATGCGCTAGCGGACGGGGCGTACGTGCTGCACTTGCAGGCCACGGACACGCAGGGGCTGACGGCATCGGCTCAAGTGGCCTTCACGCTCAAGTTGCAGGTCGACGAGCCGTCGACCCCCGACCTGCCGGCCGCCGACGACCACGGCGCGAGCAATACGGACAACGTGACCAACGTCAGCGCTCCGCGGGTCGACATTCAGGCAGAGGCCGGCACGACCGTGCGCCTGTACGTCGACAACGTCCTGGTCAACCAGGTCGTGGGCGGCCCCGGGCTGCAACTCACGTTGCCGGCGCTCGTCGACGGGCAGCACCAGGTCAAGGTGTCGAGCGAAGATGCCGCTGGCAACCTGGCCGAGTCGGGCGTGCTCACGTTGCGAATCAGCACGGTGGCGCCGGTGGTCACGGCCGCCACGATTGCCAGTTTCACCGACGACCTGACGCCCCACGTCACGGTGACCGCCAACGCCGCGTTGCCGCTCGACAATGGCACGCAGGTCGTGCTCGACGTCGACCTGAACAACGATGGCGACTTTGCCGACCCGGGCGAATCGGGACGCACGCTGTCGACGCTCTACAACAACAAGTCCTGGTTCGAGCTGACTCCGGCACTCAACCCGACCGATCTGCTCACGGGGCCCTACCTGGTGCAGATTCGGGCCCGCGTTACCGACCTGGCCGGCAACCAGGGCGTCAGCCCGCTGCAATCGCTCAAAGTCGACACTTTGGGCAGCGACGCGCTGGAAAACTACGTACACGCGGCCGACCCGTCGTACACGTACTCGGTCGCGCGGACCGTGGTGGGCTCGGGCTACACGTACTATGTGTTGCAGATGACCAGTCAGACCTGGCGCAGTTCGGCAGACGTCGACAAGCCGGTATGGCAGCATTGGCTGGAACTGGTGGTGCCGACCGGCGCGATCGGCGGCACATCGCTGCTGTACATCACGGGGGGGAGCAACAGTCTCGGTTCTCCACCTTCGACACCCGATTCGACGATGCTGAGCGCAGCGCTTTCGACGCACACCGTGACGGCTTTACTACGTCAGGTGCCAAGCGAGCCGCTCAAGTTCACCGACGAAAGCTTCACCCGCAGCGAAGACGCGATTATCGCCTACTCGTTCGACAAGTACGTCAACCATATCGGCGATCCGGGCAACGAAACCTGGCCGGTGCTGGTGGCGATGGCCAAAAGCGCGGTGAAGGCCATGGACACCGTGCAATCGTTCGTGCCCACTGTCGCGTCGGGACAGCACGTGAACGACTTCGTGGTGACCGGCTACTCGAAGCGCGGCTGGACCACGTGGTTGACGGCCGCCTCGGACGATCGCGTGCGAGCCATTATTCCCGGCGTGATCGACGTGCTCAACATGGACGAGCAAATGATTCACCACTACGGGTACTATGGCTTCTTCTCTCCGGCGATTCAGGATTATCAGAACGAGAATATCCTGCAAAACATTCAGATGGACCCCAACCAGGATCTGGGGCGCATCGTCGATCCGTACAAGTACCTGCAAAACGGCCGCTTCGACGACATGCCGAAGTTCGTCATGAACTCGTCGGGCGACGAGTTCTTCGTGCCCGATTCGTCGCAGTACTACTTCGGCGACCTGCCGGGCACGCAAAACTATTTGCGCTACATACCCAATACGGGCCACGGATTGAACTCGAGCGCCGGCACCAGCACGTTGTCGTTTTACGACGCGATCATCAACAACCGCACGCTGCCGCAATACTCGTGGACGATTGGCCAGGACGGCTCGATCACAGTGCAAACGGCGGTCGGCGCGGCCACGTCGGTCAAGTTGTGGCAGGCCACGAACCCCTCGGCCCGCGACTTCCGCAATGCCTATAATCCGGGAATTGTTTGGACCAGCACGCTGCTGGTCAACCAGGGCGGCCCAGGGGGCGCCGTTTACTCGGCCAACCTGCCCACCCCGGCCACGGGGGCCACGGCGTTTTTCATCGAGTTGACCTTTCCCAGTGGGCTGTCGGGCAATCCCTACGTGTTTACCACGCAGGTCAGCGTGAAGAGCAACATTGCTTACGCGGTCTGGCCGTTCTACACCGCCACGAATGCCGCGCCGTCGGTCGTGGCGGCCGTGCTCGAAGACCCGTCGCAATCTGACGCCGTACTGGCGCAACCAGCGGCGGCGGCGATTGTCGACGCTGTGGTCTCCGGACTGGTGTTCGCCGTTCCGCCGAGCGACGCGGCGCCAGCGCCGACGCTTCGGTTGGCCGAGCCGATGCCAATCGCCGCCGTGGCCGCGATCCTCGATGAGGCCGAACAGTGGGGGTGGGGCAACTTGGAACTGCCCGAGAGCGATGCGGAGCTAAACGCCGAGACAATCGACCTGGTGCTGGCGCTCGACGGATGATGCGGGCCAAAAGCCGGCTAGGCCAGCAGAGCGTCGACCTCTTTGGCTTTGGTGACGTCCGGATCGGTCAGGCTGGTGGGACGGCCGTCGTGCGGGAAGTCGAGCCGGCGATGGTCGAGCCCCAGCGAGGTCAGCAATGTGGCGTGCAGATCGTGAACCGTAACGACGTCTTGCACCGACTCATAGCCGAACTCGTCGGTCGCGCCGTGGACGTAGCCCGGTTTGAAGCCGCCGCCGGCCAGCCAGAGTGAGAAGCCGCGGCGGTTGTGGTCGCGGCCGTCGGGTCCCTGCGAAATCGGCAGCCGGCCGAATTCGCCGGTCCAGAGCACGATGGTCGAGTCGAGCAGGCCGCGGCGCTTCAGGTCTTGCACCAGCGCGGCGCTGGGACGATCGGTCATGCCGCACAGCCCTTTCAGGCTTTCGGCATTCTTGCTGTGCGTGTCCCAAGGTTGCGACTTGAGAAAGATTTGCACGAAGCGCACGCCTTGCTCGACCAGCCGCCGCGCCATCAGGCAGCGCGTGCCATATTCGGCCGTTTTGGGGTCGTCGAGGCCGTAGAGCGCCCGCGTTTCGGCCGTCTCGCTGGAAAGATCGAGCACCTCGGGAACAGCCGTCTGCATGCGTGCGGCCGTTTCAAAATTGGCCAGCCGGGCGGCCAGCTCCGAGTTCTCGGGGTAACGCTCCAGGTGCGCGCGATTGAGCTGTTCGAGGAACTTCAGTTGGTTCCGCCGGGCTTCGGCGGGCACTCCCTCGGGCGTGCGCAAGTTGAGCACGGGCGATTTGCCCGAACGGAACATCGTGCCCTGATAGACGGCCGGCAGCCAGCCGCTGGTCCAGTTGCGTTCGCCATCGACCGGCAGCCCGCCCGGATCGGACAGCACGACGTAGGCCGGCAGATTCTGATTCTCGGAACCGAGCGCGTAGGTGACCCACGAACCCCAGGTAGGCATGCCGGCCAGAAACCGTCCGCTGTGAATCAGGCGAAGTGCCGACTCGTGGTCAACTGACTCGGTGTTCATCGAGCGGACGAACGTCAGAT
>CAZPED010000300.1:0-5579 GCA_964585335.1 uncultured Planctomycetaceae bacterium
GCCAGGTGCTAAAGCCTTGCCCGTTGTGGTCGCGGCCGCACTTGTCGCCTTCGCCCTCGGTAACCGGCAAGCGGCCGATTTCGCCCCCCCAGTGTACCAGCGTGGTGTCGAGCAGGCCGCGGCTCTTGAGGTCTTTGACCAGCGCTGCGGCCGGCTGATCGGTACGCTTGCAAATCGCCGGCAACGAGCCGCGAATGTCGTTGTGATTGTCCCAGGGCTGGCCCCCCAGAAAAATTTGCACGAACCGCACGCCCCGCTCGACCATGCGGCGGGCGATCAGGCAGCGCGTGCCATATTCGGCCGTCGCCGAGTCGTCCAGGCCGTACAGCTTCTTAGTGGCTTCCGACTCACTGGAAATGTCGAGCGCCTCTTTGGCAGCCGTTTGCATCCGCGCGGCCAACTCGTAGCTGGCGATCCGGGCTTCCAGGTCGGCTTCGCCCGAGTGGCGCTCGAGGTGTTGCCGGTTCAGCTCGGCCAACAGGGCCAGGTTTTGTTGCTGCCGCGCGCCGCGGAGGTGAGGCGGCGCGTCGAGGTTGAGAATCCGCGGTTCCTTGGGCCGGATGACCGTACCTTGAAACAGCGGCGGCAGCCAGCCGTTCGACCAGTTGCGCACGCCGTCGACCGGGTGCCCGCCCGGATCGCTCAGCACCACGTAGGCCGGCAGGTTCTGGCTTTCCGAGCCGAGGGCATAGGTCAGCCACGAGCCCAGCGCCGGGCGGCCGGGCTGCGCTTTGCCGGTGTTCATGAACCAGATCGACGGCTCGTGACCGTTGATGTCGGTGTGCATCGAGCGGATGACCGCCACGTCGTCGACGATCGACGCCAGGTGCGGCAACAACTCAGAGACTTCGGTACCCGACTGACCGTGCTTGGCGAACTTCCAAGGGCTGCCCAGCAGCTTCTTGCTGGCGCGGTTGGCAAAGCTGTAAACCACTTCGCCGGCGTAGTCGGTGCCGCTGTACTTGGTCAGCTCGGGTTTGGGATCGAGCAAGTCGACGTGGCTGGGGCCGCCGTGCATGAACAGCGAGATCATGGCCCGCGCGCGGGGCGGCGCCGGCGGCGTCTTGGCCTTGAGGTCGAACGCGCGATCGGCGCGAGGCACGTGCGGCGCGGCCAGCAGGTTGTCCTGCCGCAGCAACCAGGCGAGCGCCACGCCGCCGATGCCCAGGGCATTGCGGGCCAGGAACTCGCGTCGATTAAACCATGCGTGCGACAACATGCTCGCGCCTCCTTAATCGATATACAAAAACTCGTTCGAACTGAGCAGCACCTGGCACAAGCTGGCTAGCGCGTCGACCGGCGACTCGGCCGGAGTGGCCGCCGCGGGAGCGGCTGCGCCAGCCACGGGGGCCGCCGCCACGGGCGCTGGCACCGACTGCTCGGCCAAGAAAGCCAAGGCCTGCTCCAGCTCCTTGGGCTCCGGCGCGCGCCCCAGCGTCAATTGCCAGGCGGTTTGCACTTGCCGGCTGGGGTCGCCAGCAGCCTCCTTGCGGATGCGGGCAGCCAGATAACCCGACTGTTGCAAAATGAAGTCGCTGTTCATCAACATCAGCGATTGCGTGGCCACGGTCGACACCGTGCGCCGCTCGCAGTTGGTTTCCATTACTGGTTGATCGAACACGTGCAACATGGCCAGCGGGCGACTGCGCCGCACTTGAACGTAGATGCTGCGACGAAACGCCTCGTGGCCCAAAGGCGGCTCGGCTCCTGGCGCCGGGGCGTCGATGCCGACCACTACCTGGCCCACCGAGTCTTCCTTCACCGGCACTGGCGGGCCAAACATCTTGCGGTTGAGCACGCCGCTGGCCGCAAGGATCCGGTCGCGCAGGGCCTCGGCGTCCAGCCGGCGCACGGGCATTCGCCAATACAATCGATCGTCGGGATCGAGCTCGGCCTTGGCCGGGTCGCGCAGCGAGCTCTGCCGGTAGGTCGTCGAAGTCATGATCAACTTGTGCAACCGCTTGAGCCGCCAGCCGCCGCCGACCAGGTCGCGAGCCAGCCAATCGAGCAGCTCGGGATGCGAGGGCTTCTCGCCCATGGCGCCAAAATCGGCCGGTGTGTTCACCAACCCGCGGCCAAAGTGGTTCATCCACACCCGGTTGACCAGCACCCGCGCGGTTAGCGGGTTTTGCTCGCTCGTCAGCCAACGGGCCAGCGCCAGGCGGCGGCCCGAGGTGGGCAAGCTCGCGTCCTTGGGCGGGATGTCATAGCGGGCGCCGTCGGCGGCGCAAATCGTCAACGTGCCCGGGGCGATCGCTTGCTTCGGTTGGCGGTGGTCGCCGCGGTGGAACAGGAACGCCTCGGGCAGCTCGCCCGGGTTCTCGTTCATCACGGGAATGAAGTCTTGGAACGGTTTCTTGGCCTGGATGGCCGCGATCTGGGCGTCGAACTTTTTGAGCTCTTCGGCCGCCGCGGCGTTGTACTGGTAGAGCGTGCCGGGGGAGAGTTGTCGCACGCTGGGATGCTCGTCGAGCAGTTTCTGCTGCTCGGGGGTGCGTTTGTCGGCCGGCAGCTTGTAGGCCGTGCTCAAGGGTTCGCGCAGCGGCTCGTCGAATTTGGCCACTTCCTTCGCCAGGGCGTCGTCAATGTAAGCATTGAGCTTGGCCTGGCGCTCGGCCGAGACCTTACCGGCTTCGGCGTCGACTTCGGCGGCCTTGGCCCGCTCGGCGTCGGTCCACAGCGATACCAGCCGCTGCTGGGGCAGCCGCCAGTTCTTCCAGTTGTAAGCCGGTTCGAACACGGCTCGCAGCCGGTAGTAGTCGGTTTGCGGAATGGGGTCGTAACGATGATCGTGACACTGGGCGCAGCCGACGCTCAGGCCCAGCAGCGACGTGGTGACGATCTTTAGCGTGTCGGCCACGACCTGGTTGCGGACCGTGTCCTTATCGATGGCCTGGGTATTCGTGCCGTCGGCAGCCATTCGCAAAAAGCCCGTGGCCGAAAGCAGCTCGATGTCGGCCGGGGCCAGGTTCTTCAGGTCTCCCTTGACCAGCTCGTCGCCGGCCAGTTGCTCGGCAATGAACTGATCGAGCGGCTTATCCGAATTGAGCGCCGCCACGACGTAGTCGCGGTAGTGATAGGCGAAGGGCCGCTCGGGATCGGCATCCGAGTAGCCGTCGGAGTCGGCATAGCCCGCCACGTCCAGCCAATAGCGGCCCCACCGCTCGCCGTAGTGCGGCGACTCAAGCAGCCGGTCGATCGCCTTCTCGTAGGCCTGCGGGTCAGTATCGGCCAGAAAGTGAGCCAGCTCCTCGCGCGATGGCGGCAGCCCCACGAGGTCAAAATAAGCCCGGGTGAGCAAGGCGGCGCGGCCCGCATCGTCCGAAAAACCCAGGTTCTTGGCTCGTAACTTTTGGATGACGAAGGCGTCGATCGGCGTGCGCACCCGATCGACCGAGGTGAACGCCGGGATTGGCACCGCCGCCGGCAACGGCTGAAATGACCAGAACGAACGGTCCTCGGGCGTGATTGTCTCTTCGGTCGGCAGCGACTCGGGCTCGGGCCGCAAGGTCGGCGCGCCGGCATCGATCCAGGCGCCCAGGGTCTCGATTTCGGCCGCGGTCAGCTTACGATCGCCAGGGGGCATTTCGCCGCTCTGCACTCGCTGCAGCAGCAGACTCTCGGCTCGTTTGCCCGGCACGATGGCCGGGCCCGACTCGCCGCCGGCCACGATCAGGCGCCGCATGCGCACGTCCAACGACGCTTTGGCCACGGCCGCGTCGCCGCCGTGGCAGCGGAAGCAATTGGCTTTGAGGATTGGGCGAACGTGCTGTTCGTAGTTGACCGAGGCGGCCGGTGCGGGCGAATCCGCGCGCGCACCGGTAAGAACGCACAAACTCAGCAGCAAGGCGACGGAGCAACCTCGTAGTGCGAGCATCGGAGATCCTGGCGGGATGATGGTAGGCGGGTGACGGCCCCTTGGGGCGGGCCGTGGCGGGCACGCGCGCCATTGTAGTCCCCGGCCAGGGGCTCTGCCAATATTTCCAGGAATTCCCCCAGCTACTGGCAAAGGCCTTTTGAGTGGTACAATTCCCTAGACCCATGGCCGGCCGGCCGCCCCCGCCCACAAGTTAGGCGGGCCGCCGCAGCACTACCGATATCTAGGGCCCGAATCATGAACTACAAGAAGATTCTCTTTGCCACCGACTTTTCTCCGGCCAGCGAGTCCGCGCTTAAGTACGCCACGTCGCTGGCGCGCGATTCGGGCGCCCTGCTAATCATTGCGCACATCGAAGAGATGCCCACGCCCTACATCGGTGGCGAAATGTACTTCACGCAGCCCGAGTATCCGAATCCCGAGATTCGCAAAATGCTCGAGGCCGTCGTGCCGCCCGATCCGAGCATTCGCTTCGAGCACCGGCTGGTGATGGGTGTCGCCTCGGACGACATCGTGCGGCTGGCCGACGATGAACACGCCGATTTGATTGTCATTGGCACGCACGGCCGCACGGGGCTGAAGCGCGTGCTGATGGGCAGCGTTGCCGAGTCGGTGATGCGATTGGCCACGTGCCCCGTGCTGACGATCAAAGAGGCCGACAAGGCCCCTGAGCCGACGCAATAGATACGACTTGGCGCACTCTGGCGAATTGTACGGCCGGCTGGCCGCTGCCTGGGGGGCGGGGCAACTTAAACGCGCGACTGTCCGCTACGAGTCAGGCTCTTGCCTTGAACCTCGACCAGGTCGCGAACCATTGCCCCCGGATTGAGCTGTTGCACCGCTGCGATTGCCAGCTGCTTGAGATAAAAGCTGGGAACCGTGCCCGAGATCTCGATTTCGCCCTCGGCGACCTTGCACCGCAGCTTCCGCAGTGAAGCGTAGTTGCTCGATGCCAACGCCGATTCGGCAGGGCACTGGGCTTGGGCCTCCGGCGTGGCGGGCGAAGTCAGTTCGACGGGCTGGCTAGCGGGAGCAATCATCGTGATATCCTGGCGGGAGCAGTCGAGACGAGATGGATCCATGTCGCCCGGCCGTATTAGCGAATATCGTGCCACGGGGCATAATTGTACGTTTTACGTGCTTTTGCGGTCCTCGGCTGCATATTCGCTATGCGAGTCGAGCGCGCCAGTTGTGCTAGACTGCGAAAAGTTTGGTCAGACTGGTCCCAGCGTGTCAGTCTAGCGCGCTGGGGGTATGGACACGCGACGCGCTGGAAGCTGACCCATGCTGGCAATGGTCCTCCCTCAAGCTGGCACCCCGCTGGTCGCCACCGAGCTGCCGCGACCTATCCCTGCCGAGCACCAGGTGCTGCTGCGAGTGCTGGCCTGCGGCGTCTGCCGGACTGACCTGCACGTGGTCGACGGCGAGCTCGCACATCCGCGCCTCCCCCTGGTGCCCGGTCACGAGATCATCGGCACCGTCACCGAGCTGGGCCCGAATTGCTCCCGCTTTGCCGTCGGCCAGCGCGTGGGCGTGCCTTGGCTGGGCAGCACGTGCGGCCAGTGCCCGTACTGCCGCATCGGGCGCGAGAACTTGTGCGACCGACCCCAATTCACGGGCTATACGCTCGACGGCGGCTACGCCGAGTACACGGTGGCCGACGAGCGGTTTTGCTTCGCGGTCCCCGCGGGCTATAGCGACG
>CAZPED010000301.1:0-5555 GCA_964585335.1 uncultured Planctomycetaceae bacterium
ATGCCCCCCCGGACTTCGTCAGCGCCCCGGCCGACGCCAGCGTCAGCGTGCCGCCGTCCTGCATGAAGGACGCACCGGAGAAGGTGTTCGTGCCGTTCAGCACCATGGCGCCGCTGTTCTGGATCGCATGGCCTAAGGTATTGCCGTTGAAGGTCACGGTTCCTTCGTTGATCAGTGTGCCGGAGCCACCGAATGTGGCGCCGCTTGCCAGCGACAGGCTGCCGCCGGCGACGACGTTGACCGTCTTGCCGGCGCCCGTGGCCAACGAACCGCCCGTGTGCACGAAATCGCCGAGAATTTGCACCGAGCCCAGTTGCATCGCTCCGCCGGCAAGCGTCATGTTGCCGTTCAGCAAAGTGCCATCGGCAACCACGTGCGTCGCACCACCCGCAGCAAAGGTCAGGCCATTGCCCACGACATCCAGCGAACCCGCATAGCTGGCGCTCGTGGTCGGCGCCAGGACGATAGCCGACCCCGCGGCCGATGTATCGAAGGTGCTGTTGCCGCTGAAGCTCGCATTCTCGATGGTCACCGAACCGGTCTTGCCTGCTGCAACGGCCAGCGTGCCGCCCACGCTGTTAAAGGTGCCGGGTCCGAAACCACTGCGCGGTGCGATGCCGACGTTGTCGTTGAAGTTGATCGTGCCGGTGTTGTTGAAGTTGCCGCCGTTCGAAATCTGCAGGTTGTTGCCGGCGGCGAGGTTGAGATTGACGGTGCCACCGTTCTGCAGCGTCGTGCCCCAGATCTCCTTCGTGCCGCCGCTGACGTTCAGTACATCGCCCGCAGAGAGTGCCAGCGCCGTACCGCCGGAACCGCTGATGGCACCGCCCGCATAGTTGAGTGTGCCATTGAGCGTGGTGACCCCCGACCCGAGGGTGAGGTTGCCGCCCTGCAGGTTATAGGTCCCGTTGAGCGTGACCGTGTCGAAGTTCGTATTGCCCGTGCTCTGCGTGAACGTCCCGTTGAGGATGGTGCCGGCAAAATTGTGTGTCGCGCCGCCGTTGGCGAAAGAGACACCGGAACCGAGGGCGTTGAGGGTACCGGAATAGCTCGCGCTACTGAGCGGCGCCAGCGCCAGCTGGGAACCGGCAGCCGAGGTATCGAAGGTGCTGGTGCCACTGAAGCTCGCGCTCTCGACCGTGACCGACCCCGTCTTTCCTGCCGCGACCACCAGCGTGCCACCGGCATTGTTGAACGCCCCCGGTCCAAAACCGCTGCGCGGCGCGATGCCGACGTTGTCGTTGAAGTAGATCGTGCCGGTGTTGGCCAGCGTGCCGCCGTTGGAAAGCTGGAAGGTATTTCCCGACGCAAGGTTCAGGTTGATCGTGCCGCCGTTCTGCAGCAGCGAACCGGAGAATTCCTTCGTGCCGCCAGAGACGTTCAAAACGTCGCCCGCCGACAGGGCGAGTGTCGCCCCTCCCGCTCCACCAATGACACCGCCCGCGTAGTTGAGGGTGCCGTTGAGCGTGGTGACCCCCGCCCCGAGGATGAGGTTGCCGCCCTGCACGTTGTACGTCCCGTTGAGCGTGACCGTGTCGAAGTTCGTATTGCCCGTGCTCTGCGTGAACGTGCCGTTGAGGATGGTGCCGGCAAAATTGTGCGTCGCGCCGCCGTTGGCGAAAGAGACGCCGGAACCGAGGGCGTTGAGGGTACCGGAGTAGCTGGCGCTACTCATCGGTGCCAGCGTCAGCGCCGACCCCGCCGCCGACGTATCCAGCGTGCCGTTGCCGCTGAAACTCGTGCTCTCGACCGTGACCGACCCCGTCTTGCCTGCTGCAACAGCCAGCGTGCCGCCCACGTTGTTAAAGGTGCCGGGTCCGAAACCACTGCGCGGCGCGATGCCGACGTTGTCATTGAAGTTGATCGTGCCGGTGTTGTTGAAGTTGGCACCGTTCGAAATCTGCAGGTTGTTTCCGGGCGAAAGGTTGAGGTTCACCGTGCCGCCGTTCTGCAGCACGGCCCCCGAGAATTCCTTCGTGCCGCCGCTAACGTTCAGCACATCGCCTGCGGAAAGCGCGAGCGTCGCAGCGCCGGGACCGCCGATGGCACCGCCCGCATAGTTCAGGGTGCCATTGAGTGTCGTCGTTCCGTTCGTGAGCGAGAGCGTCCCGCCCTGCAGGTTGTAGGTTGTATTGAGGGTCGTGTTGTTGAAGGCCGTGTTGCCCGTACTTTGGGTAAACGTTCCATTCAGGGTGCTGCCGCTGGCAAAGGTGTGCGTTGCACCGCCGTTCGCGAACGAGACACCGGCCCCAAGAGCGTTGAGCGTGCCGGAATAATTCGCAGCCAGCGAGGGCGCCAGCGTCAGCAGCGATCCTGCCGCCGAGGTATCGAGCGTGCTGTTGCCGCTGAAGCTTGCGTTCTCGACCGTGACCGACCCCGTCTTGCCGGCGGCCACCACCAGCGTGCCGCCAACGTTATTGAAGGTACCCGGGCCAAAGCCGCTGCGCGGTGCGATGCCGTTGTTGTCGTTGAAACTGATCGTGCCGGCATTCGTCAGGGTGGCGCTATTGGAAAGCTGAAGCGTATTGCCCGGCGCGAGGTTCAACGCGATCGTGCCGTTGTTCTGCAGCGTAGCCCCCGAGAGCTCCTTCGAGCCACCCGTCAGGTTCATCGTGTCGCCGGATGGCAGTACGAAGATCGAGCTCGAGGAATTCGCACCGCTCAGAGTGCCACCTGACCAGTCGAAGCCACCATTTGCGGTGAAGGTGGTCGCTGCGCCCAGAGCCAGCCCTCCCGCCGCAACAGTCGTCAAACCCGATACGGCGGTGTTCACACCCACCGTCGAGGCCGCGACAACATTCAGCGTACCGCCGATCGCCAGCGGCCCAACGCCCGTCAGCGTGCCACCGTTCAGCGTGACATTGCCGCCGATGGTGCTCGGCTCGGCCAGGCTGAGGCTGGCGCCGCCGCTGAGGGTGAAGTTGCGAACCGTGTTGATGCCACGGATGGCATAGCTGCCCGACGAGAGCGTCAGGTTGCCGGCCGTGCCGATGGTGATGAAGTCGGTCACGCCCGGCAGCACGCCGGTTGACCAGTTGCCGGGGTTGCTCCACTCGTTGTTGACCGCTCCCGTCCAGAAAAGGCCGAGGATCACGTCGAAGTTGAGTCCGGTCGCCGTGTAGTTCGAATTGCCGCCGACCGGGCCAGTCAGCGCGGAGAAGGTGCCCGTACGCGAAGCAGCGCTGACGAGCGGGAAGGACCCGCTCGTTGCGGAACCTGTGAGATTCAGCGTGCCATTCAGGCTCGCACTACCCGAAACGAGGAGCTGGTCATAGTTTCCGGCCGCCGTGGAATCCAGTTGCATGGACAACGTGCCACCAGCGCCCTGCGCATAGTGACCGGTAATCGACAACGCGCCGGTCGTATCGCCACTACTCAGCCCCGGCGCCACCGTACCGTTGTTGGTCAGCGTATTGCCGACACCGACATCGAACGTACCTTCACCCGCCAGCGTGCCGCCGAGCGCGTTGGTAAAGCCACCCGGCTTGCTGAACGTCGCACCGGCCAGCGCTTCGATCAGCCCATTCTGTGTCAGCGTACCGCCGACATGATCCAGCGTGCCGGCATTGACGTTGATGAAGCCGCTGTTGGTCAGCGTGACATGTTCGGCCACCGGCGAGGAGCCGAGGATGAAGGTGCCTGCGCCCGTCTTGTTGATGGTGCCGGTGTTGGTCAGCGTCAGGGCGCCCTGGCCGTTGAAGGCGTGCCGGATCGCCGTGCCCGTGAGGTTCAGCGTGCCACCGTTGTTGATGACGTTGGTGCCCGCATCGAGCTCGATATTGCCGGCGACCGTTGCGGTGGCGCCGGCGTCGATGGTCAGCGTGCGGCCGGCAAAAATGTTGCCGGTGCCGGTACCGGTGAAGTTGAAGTTCGCGCCGGAGCTGAGTACGACCGCGCCGCCGCCCGTCCAGCTGCCGCTCGTGCCGCTCCAGCTGTTCGTGGCGCCCGTCAGCGTCAGCGTGCCGGTGCCGCCCAGCGTGCCGCCCGTCTGGGTGAAGCTACCCGACACCGTCGTCGCACCGTTGAACGCAAGCGTTCCGCCGGTCAGCGCAATGTCACCGGCGAGGTTGCTCGCCTGAGCGACCGCCAGCGAGCCGCCGGTAATCTGCAGCGTACGGCCAGCCGCCATGGTCAGACTGTTGATCGCCTGCGCCCCGGACGAGAGAACGATGGTCGGTCCTGCCGTGTTGATATAAACATCGTCACCGGCGCCCGGCAGCGTCGACAAGCCCCAGTTTGCGGCGCTCGTCCAGGTGATGCCATCGCCGAGGCCCGTCCAGTGGCCACCGAGGGCGATCAGGATATTGAGCGACGTGCCGCTGTAGCTCGGGTTTGCACCGGCGAGAGAACCGTTGACCGTGGCGAACGTGCTCGCCGGCGTTCGGGTGGCCGATGTCACCACGTTGTAGCTGCCGCTGGTGGCCGCGCCGCTCAAGGTCAGCGTTCCGCCATAGTTCACGTTGCCCGATACCGCCAGCACGTCGGAATCCCCGACCGCCGTGCTATCGAGCTGCGCCACGAGGAAGCTGCTCGGACCGAGGACAAGATTGCCGTTGATCGTCAGCGTACCGGTCGCATCACCGCCGGTGCCTGGCGACAGGAAGCCATTGTTGGTCAGCGTGTTGGCGCCGAGATCGAGCGTTCCCGAACCGGAAATCGTACCGCTGTTGGTGAAGCTGCCGCCGATGGCCAGCGTCGCACCGGAGGCGAGCGTAATGACACCAGGATTGCTGCCGCCGGCCAGCGTGCCGATCGTCAGCGTGCCGGCCTGCACGTCGATCAGCGCTGCGGCGCCCTGCGTGAAGGAAACGAGCGCGTTGACGGCAAGGCTGGAGGCGCTCGTCTGGCGGAAGATGCCCGTATTGTTGAACGTGCCGCTGCCGGTGGAACTGGTGATGCCCACCGTACCCTGAAGCACCGTCAGGCCATTGTTGTTCACGATGCCTGCGGTGTTGATGTAGAACACGCCCCCGGTCTTGTCGATCAGCAGCGAGCCGTTGTTGGCGAGCGTGGCACCGATGAGGATGGCGTTGCCAGTGGCCCCGGTAATGGCCAGCGATCCGGAGTTGGTCAGGGTGCCGCTGCCGAGCGAACCACTGCGCCATTGCCAGTTGCCAGTCAGGACGCCGGCAGTCGATGCCCAGTTGCCGCCATCCAGCGTCGCACCGACGCCTGTACCGTTGACGGTGCCGGCAAGGCTCCCGCCGCCCTGCATGAGAATCGCGCGCCCGGCGCTGACGGCAGAAGACGAACCGTTGCTGAAAGCGATGGGAACGAGCGTACTGATCGACGACGATGTACCGGCCGTCTTGGTCAAGAGACCGGCGTTGGAAATGCTGCCGCCGCCGGTCGATGAATTGATGGCGATACCGTCGGACTGCAGATCCAGCGTACCCGCGGCAAGGTTGTCGATGACACCGCTGGTGTTCAGATAGAACACGCCACCGGTCTTGTCGATGATGACGCTGCCGCTGTTCGCCAGCGTGGCCGTGGTCAGGACCGCGTTGCCGCTGGCACCGGTGATGTGCAGCGTGCCGGTGTTGGTGAGCGTACCG
>CAZPED010000302.1:0-5543 GCA_964585335.1 uncultured Planctomycetaceae bacterium
TCTCGATCGACTCGCCGCAGACCATTAAGCCAGCCGCAGCCGCGCCCACTTGGCCTGGAAGCCGGGCCGGGCGAGCACCGCGGCGTTGATCACGCCGCGCGGACGCCGCCCCTCGGCCCAATCGATCATTGCCCGGCAGGCGGTCCGCCCCATGTCGCGAAACATCTCGGCCGTCCAGGCGATCGAGTGCGGCGCCAAGATCACGTTGTCCAACTGGCTGAGCGGGTGGGGCTGCTGGAGCGGCTCGCCCAGGAAGCAATCGATCGCCGCCCCGGCGATTCGCCGCTCGGCCAGCGCCTGGTACAGGTCGCTTTCGTCGATGATGCCCCCCCGCGCCGTGTTGATCAGGTAGGCCGTTGGCTTCATCAGCGCCAGTTCCCGGGCCGAAATCAGGTTGCGGGTTTTCTCGTTGAGCGGGCAATGCACCGAAACGAAATCGGCCTCGGACATCAGCTCGTCCAGCGCCACCAGCTTGACCCCCATCGACTGGGCCACGGTCGGGTCGAGAAACGGATCGAACGCGATCGGCTCGCGCATGCCGAATCCCCGCAACAGCTCGACCAGCTTGCGGCCGATGCCTCCCAGCCCCACGATGCCCAGCGTCCGCTCGCGCAGCTCGACCCCCATATAGTTCGAGCGTTCCGGCCAGCGGGCCTCGCGCACCAGGCGATCCTTGACCAGCATCTGGTGCGACAGGGCCAGCATCCAGCCCACGGTCGCCTCGGCCACCGGCCGGTCGACCGCGCCGACGGTCGTCACCAGGGCCACGTCGGCCGCCGTGCAGGCCGGCACGTCCACGGTGTCGTAACCCACGCCAAACCGGCCCACGGCCAGCAGTTCGCTACTGTTGGAGAGCGAGCGGGCCGTCACTCGCGGCGACAGTACGATCACGCCCTGCACGCCGGCCAATTGCTCGGGGGCAATTTCGCTCTGGTGCTCGGCAAAGGCACGGTAAGGCGTGCCCGGCTGCGATTCGAGCAGGTCGAGGCCAATGTCGCGATACAACGGCGTGCCGTCGGCGGCATAAAAGTCGCCGGTCAGGGCAATCTGGAACTGGCGGGCGGGCATGGACTCCTCGCGCGGCTCTGTGGATGGCGAATGGGGGTGGCAAGCCTCACGAGTTTAACGCACATTCGGCCCGACGCCAGCAGCGGTGCCGCGCGTTACCGTGACGGCTCCCGTCCGGCGAGCGCGCTCGATCACCGTCGCCACCGGCTGGCAATTTTGCGCCACTTTCCGCGCAAATGATTGCCAGCCCGCAAAACAGGACTACAATCGCCAAAAATTCCCTCACTTCTCTATTCAAGCAGGCCCAGTCACTCAGACCCGGTCAATCAAGATGCAACGGCGGACCGCAGGGCAGTCCGCCTGACACGATTCGGCGAGCGCTTGCGGCCCTGGGGGACGCGCTGCTCGCCTTCGTCAGCTAACCCCCTTCACCAGTCGAGGCCATCATGCAGTCCAACGCGGAAGCAGTCGTCGAATCGATCCTGATCGAGTCCGTGACGATCGAGCCCGATCCTCAATTCGTGGAGAGCGCGCCGAGCAGCGACGTCGCGCTCGACGCGGCCGGCATTGCGGCCTCGGCCAACGGCCAGGGCGAATTGCCGGCCGAACTCGTGCCGGCTCCCCTGGCCGCGCCGGCCCCGGCTTCGCGCAAGAAGGCAGCGCCCAAGAAGAAGGCCGCGCCGGCGGCCAAGAAGAAGGCGCACACGAAAAAGGCCCCCGCCAAAAAGAAGGCGGCCAAGAAAAAGCAGGCCCAGAAGAAAACCGCGCCCGCCAAGGCAGCCGCCAAGAGCGTAAAGAAGGCCCCCAAGAAAGCCGCCAAGAAGAAGCCCGCTGCGAAAGCCAAAAAAGCCGCGCCGAAAAAGAAGGCCGCCAAGAAAGCCGTGTCGAAAAAAGCCGCCGCCAAAAAGTCCCCGGCCAAGAAGAAGGCGGCTGCTAAAAAGGCGCCGGCCAAAAAAGCGCCCGCCAAGAAGAAGGCGCCCAAAAAGAAAGCCCGCAAGTAAATCGCCCGCCGTTTACTGCGGCGGACCTAACCGCAGGTTGCGAAACCACACCGGCTCGCTGTGGTTCTGCAATCCCAGGTAACCCTGGCGATAGCGATCCTTGAGCTCGGGAAACGTTCGCTCGTCGGCATCGACCACCACCACGCCGTTGTGCGTGACGCGGTAGCTCGTGCCCCGGCAGTTGATTTCCATCGTGTTCCACTGGCCCGCCGGCCGCGCGACGTGCACCGTGGCCGGCGCCACCTTGTACACGCTGCCGCAGTACTGGCCCGGCTCGATGTCGCGGTAGCGCTCGTCTGCGTCGTCGAGCAGTTGCACTTCGACGCCGCCCCCTTCGCGGTGCGCGCCGTCCAGCGGCACGCGCACGTAAATGCCCGAGTTGCCCCCGGCCATCAGCTTGTATTCAAAGCGCAAGTTAAAGTCAGCCACTTGCCGCTTGCTCCGCAGCCAGGTGCCCGGCTTCCCGGTACACATGATCGTGCCGTTGTCGACTTTCCAGGAAGCCGACGCCGGGCTGGTCACTCCCTCCCAGCCTGACAGGTTGCAGCCGTTAAACAGCGAGACAAAGCCTCACTCGCCGGCCCCCGCGCTACCGCCGCAACAGGCCACGAGCACGATCAACCCACCCACCACGTTTCGCATCGCCGCGTACCTCGCACCTCGCCAGGGAAATTCCGCCCGCCCATCATCGGCTGCCAGCCGCCACGGTGCAAACCTTTTCACGGCCCGGCCCTGACTGGCGATTTGTCTGCCAGCGCTTTGCCTGCGAGCGAATTAACCGTCAGGGCAATTCCAGGATCATCGACGTATAAGACGCCTGGGTCTGCTCATCCACCATCCGCACCGAATACGTCTCAAAGCCGATGGAGTGGTACAACGCGCGGGCTTTCAGGTTCTGATCGTGAACGAACAGGCCCACCAGCGGTCTGGTCGACTTATTACTTCAGCGCCTCGAACAGCAGGTGCGACATAATCTGCCGCGAAAATCGATCGTTCTTAGCAACATCGGGCGGGTGGCCATGAAAATCGACGTGCATGCCCAAAGCGGGAATGAGCGTGATCGGAACCAGACCGTCTGCCGGCGTGGGCCACTCCCAACTCGTTGGCCCTAGGGAACCGAAGCCCACGATTCGGCCCTGTTCGGGATGTTTATAGAGCCACACCTCGTCGGCCTCGCCGCGCGCCAGTGCTCGCAGCGCACTATCGCTTGTTATGTCGCCGGCGATCCACTCGGCAACCTCGCGCTCCCAGAATTCCGTGCCGCAATTGAATCCCGCCACGAGCGGCAGCTGATCACGCGAGAAAGGAACTTTCAGCAGCGTGATCATCGCGATCCTCGCCGAAGTCAGCCCTGCGGCAAGTCTCTCAATTCAATGCGCGGCCGCAAGCGTCCAGGATGACGAAGCAGGTCGCTGATCTCTTCCGCTTCGGCGCTCGAAAGCGTGAGAGCCCGCAGTCCGGGAATTCGCGAGGGCTCTAGCGCCCTGCGCAAGGCTTGCAACACGTCGGAGTCCTGTCCGCTCAATGCAGCCGATGCTTCTGCCAAACAGTCAGCCAGTCCCAGCCGCGTATCCTCGGCGGCAATGTACGATCGCTTGGCGGCGAGGGCCCGCTCGTGCGCACGCTGCCGAGACAGCAGCAGGATTGCGCGCACCAAGTCGTCGACCGAAACCTGGTCCGAACCCAGTTCGATTTGGGATGCAAGCGTCGACATTCGGCCGCCCCCTCTCTTGGTGGATACCACAAACTTAACCGATCTGGCCAGGCCCAGCAAATGCCAACCCGTCTGCCGGAAAAGCCTACCCCAATCTTAGGCCCAGCCTGGAGAGTTTTCTATCCTCGCAGCCGGCTGGTGGTTGCGCCGCCGCCCCAGTATTGCACGCCCTTTTCAACGTGGTAGGGTGATGGGCGAAGCGTTCCTTCCGGTTTAGCGCCTAGCACCCGCCGCTACCTACCTCCCCAGACACCTGACATGCCCGACTCGCGCCCCAAGGTTCTGGCCCACGAGCTTGCGCCGCGACCGCTTGGCCGTCGCGAAGTGCTCCGCTGTGGGCTGGCCGGACTGGCTAGCCTGAGTCTGCCGGGCCTGCTCAAACTGCGAGCCGCAACCGCCGCGTCGACTCCCACGCGCGAGCGCACCGCGTTGATCGTCGTCTGGCTGCACGGCGGCGCGTCGCACTTCGAAACCTTCGACCCCAAGCCGCTGGCCGGCGACGAGATTCGCGGACCGTATCGACCAATCGCCACCAGCGTGCCCGGCACCCAGTTCTGCGAGCTGTTGCCGCGCCACGCCCGGCTGGCCCATCGCTTCAACATTCTGCGCTCGCTCGTACACACCGGGTTTTGTCATCAGCAGGGGGTGCAGCAACTGTTCACCGGCCACCCGGTGCGCGAGCTGCGCAACAAGCCCGACCATCCCGATTGCTTCTCGATCGCCAGCCGCCTCCGCGGCAACACCGGCCGCGTGCTGCCCAACTACGTGGGCGTGCCGCCCGTGCCCTACCTGGGCCCGGCCTACCTGGGCGTACACTACGAGCCGTTCACCGTACACGGCAATCCCAACGCGCCCGACTTTCAGGCCCCCAACGTGCAGGTCGAATCGCCCGAGCGCGCCGCGCGGCTCGAAACCCGGCTCGGCCTGCGGCAGCAGTTCGATCGGCTCCAAGGCGCGCTCGACCTGAAGGGCAACATGGCCTCGCTCGACGTCTTCGAGCAGCAGGCCTGGAACATGCTGACCTCGCCCGCCACGCGCGAAGCGTTCGACCTTTCGCGCGAAGATCCCCGCCTGCGCGATCGCTACGGACGCACCAGTTGGGGGCAGCAGTGCCTGTTGGCCCGGCGGCTGGTCGAGTCGGGCGTCGACCTGGTTACCACGGCGCTCTATGGCCCCGAGGCCGGCCCGATCGGCAACTGGGACGACCACGCCGTCAATCATCACGTGTTCGACGTCATGAAGTTCCGCGCGCCAAACTTCGATCAGGCCGTCACCGCGCTGATCGAAGATCTCTACGACCGCGGGCTCGACCGCCGCGTGATGCTCGTCGTCACCGGCGAATTCGGCCGCACGCCCAAGATCAACTACGCCAACGGCCGGCCCGGCCGCGATCATTGGCCGGGCGCCACGTCGCTGCTGTTTGCCGGCGGCGGCATGCGCACCGGACAGGTCATTGGCGGCACCGATCGCAACGGCGCCGAAGTGGTCGAGCGCCGCGTGGGCACGGCCGACTTCCTGGCCACGATCTACCGCCACCTGGGCATCGACACGACGGGGCTGCAATTTACCGATCTCAGCGGCCGGCCCACCCCCGTGCCCGCCGACGGCACCCCCATCACCGAATTACTTCCCGGTTAGCGTTTAGCAAGCGCTGCTGACGCGCGGGGGCCTGCCGCGTCATAATAGAGGTTTGGCGGCGGCTGAACCTTGCCCGCCGCCGGGCTGTCGTAAATACTTTGACGGCCCACTGGGCAGCCCGCGCATACGCATCGATGCCAACCGACTCCGATCAGCCCGTCACTCCCGCCACGCTGCACGAT
>CAZPED010000303.1:0-5543 GCA_964585335.1 uncultured Planctomycetaceae bacterium
GGCCACGACGTTGGGATGTCCGTGACCCAGGATCATCGGGCCCCACGAGCCGATGTAGTCGATGTACCGATTACCGTCGATATCGAACAGGTAGGCTCCCTCGCCGCGCTGAATGAAGATCGGCTCGCCGCCAACGCCGCCAAAGGCGCGGGCCGGGCTGTTGACACCGCCGGGCATCAGTCGCTTGGCGCGATCAAAGGCGGCCTGGCTGCGCTGGCGACGGGCGGCCGAGGTCTCGTGCGGGTGCGAAGGGGAAGCGTTCATGCGATGAGATTCCTCAATGGGGCAGGGGGGCAACGTGCCTGCGGGCGCTCGAGGCGGCAAACTCAGGCGAGCCACTGGGCCGCCTGTTTGGCCCAGTAGGTCAACAAGATGCTGGCGCCTGCGCGGCGCATCGCCAGCAGCGATTCGAGGGCCGTGGCCCGTTCGTCGAGCCAGCCGCGCTCAGCGGCGGCTTTGACCATGCTGAATTCGCCGGAGACATTGTAAGCGGCCAGCGGTACGCCGGGAAATCGCTCGCGCACGTCGCGCAGGATGTCCAAATAGGCCAGCGCCGGTTTGACCATGATCAGGTCGGCCCCTTCAGCCAAGTCGAGTGTCACCTCGCGCAGCGCCTGACCGGCGCCGGCGGCCGGATCCATCTGGTAGCCGCGGCGGTCGCCCGACTGCGGCGTGCTTTCGGCCGCTTCGCGGAAGGGACCGTAAAAGCTGCTGGCGTACTTGGCGGCGTAACTCATGATCGGCAAGTGCGCGAAGCCCTCGGCATCGAGGCGGCGGCGGATGGCGCCGACCATGCCGTCCATCATGCCGCTGGGAGCCACCAGGTCGGCGCCGGCTCGGGCATGGCTAAGCGCCTGGCTGGCGATCAATTCGAGCGTGGCGTCGTTATCGACGTCGGTTCGCCCGGTGCGGTCATTCAATACGCCGCAATGGCCGTGATCCGTGTATTCGCAGTAGCACACGTCGGTGACGACCAGCACTTCGGGAGCCGTTTGCTTGGCTTCGGCAATGGCCTGCTGCACGATGCCGCGGGGGTTGAGCGAGTCGGTGCCGGTGGCGTCTTTATGGTCGGGAATGCCGAAGAGGATGACCCCTCCCAGGCCCAGGTCCCGCACCTGGCGGATTTCGGCGGCAATCTGGTCGGGCGAGAGCTGGCAATGGCCCGGCATGGAGCTGATTGGCTGCCGCAAATTCTTGCCGGGGCGGACGAACAGCGGCAAGATCAGCTCGGACGGCGACAGCCGGGTCTCCTGCACCAGGCGGCGCACGGCAGGGTTGTAGCGCAAACGGCGCAAGCGGGTGCTGGGAAAACTGCCTGAACTGGATGAATCGGCGTGCGACATAAGTCTTCCAATGTAATTGAAACCAGCGCGGCGGCCAAACCCGGGGCGGGGACAGGTCTTACTTGAGCGAGGCTTGCGGCCCAGCGCTGGCCAAAGCCTCGCGGGCCTGGGCCACGAGGTCGGCAGCCCAGGGCTTTTCGGCGTAAAGCTCGATGATGCCGCGGTAGATGCCCAGAGCCGCTTCCGGCTCGCTGGTTAGCAGCTTGGCGGCTTTTTCGAGCCGGCCGGAGACAAGCTTGCGCCCCTCGGATGCGTAGCGGTCGATTTGCTTTTGCACGCGGGTCCGCTCGCGGCGGGCAAGATTGATGTAGTGCCGAGTGACTTCGGAGTTGGCCTCGCCGTCGTCGTAAACGCCGATCAGCGCATCGAACTTCGTCAGCGCCAGTTCGGGGTTGATCAGCACTTGCCGCTTGGCTTCGGTATAGGCCCGCTGGATGGGGTGGGCTTGCTTGAGCTCGTCTTGCACTGCCCGCAAGTAGTCGCTGCGGGCATCGTCGGGAAAGCGAGTGAGAAAGTCTTCGATTTTCGGCCGCGCGGCGCGCAAGCTTTCGGTGTCGCCGGCGGCCGTGGCCGATTCGATTTGCGCGTACAGTTCGTCTGCCGATTGGGGTTGCAGCAAGTACCAGCCGGCTAGCGACAGCAGCATCAGCGCGCCCAGCAGGGCCATGGTTTGCGGCGAAACGAGCCCGGCGAGAAAGTCGGCCAGCGTGCTGCGCTCGTCGGCATGTTCGGGTTCGACCTTGGTAAAGCGGCCGGCGTCGCCGCTGGTCAGCGATCGCGCCGCCGGCACGGCCTGCGGCCCGCGCTGCGCGCCGGGGGCAAAGGCCATGGTCGGCTCGGTGGCTTGCAGGTCGTCGGGCACTTCGCGCCGGGCCTCGGCAAACTGAGTGGGCGAGAGCGTCGGACCTTGCGGGTTGTAGTCCGTCAGGCTGACTTGCCGCGAGGGAGCAATGACGAAGTCGTCGTCGTGGGCCGTGGCAATCGACAGGCCGCGTTCCATGGCTTCGAGGCTGCGAGCCAGCATCAGCGTGTTCGTGAAGCGCTTTTGCGGGTCTTTTTCGAGCAGCTGGTGCACGATGCGCGCCAGCTCGGCCGGTGTTTGCGGCGCGTAGCGAGTGACCGGCTCTGGCTCGCTATAGCGTTGCAATTGCAGCATTTCGACGAGCGACTTGGCGCGAAACGGCGGACGGCCAGCGAGCAGCGCGTAGAGCACGCCGCCCAGGCTGTACTGGTCGCAGCGGTCGGTAATGGGGCCGCCGGCAGCTTGCTCGGGCGACATATACTCGGCGGTGCCCAGCACGCCGCCATCGGAAGTCAGGTGCGCATTGCCGAACAGCCGGGCAATGCCGAAGTCGGACAGTTTGACGTCGCCATCGGCCGTGAGCAGCAGGTTGGCGGGCTTGAGGTCGCGATGAATGACGCCGTGATCGTGCGCGTGCTTGAGCGCCTTGCACAGCTTGATGGCAAGTTGCGTCACTTCGCGCCAGTGGAACCTCCGGCCCCGGCGCAACTCTTCCTCGAGACTGGTGCCTTGAACCAGTTCCATCGCGTAAAACAGCGTGCCCGACTGTTCGCCGTAGCCATACAGGCGGACGATGTGCGGGTGGCGGAGTTTTTTGAGCGATTCGATTTCGGCTTCGAAGCGGACGCGAAAACCTTCTTCGTTGGCTAGCGTGGGCGACAGCCCTTGACGGCGGCGGCGGAGGAGGTTTCGGTGTCGACCCCTTCGTAGACCGCCCCCATGCCGCCTTGGCCGAGCTTGCGGCCAATCCGATAGGGTCCGAGTTGCTCGAATTGCATGGGAGGGGCCCCGGGGCGGACGACGCTAGCGCCTCGTTTGGCTGCGGCCAGGTGATGTGCACGACCGCACGAGCGGCGGTCCTTTCGCGCAGCGACAGATCAATCCTAGCACCGCCGGCAACGGCTTACTAGCGCGAGGCGCGACGCGGGTTTACAGCTAACCAACCGAGCCGCTAGATTGCCCTTTGTGCCGGAGCGACCAGGGACGGCGCAGCTGGAATCGTGGGTCGCCGTGCCTGGCCCCGGCCAGCGGGCCCGTCGGCCGGTCAACAGCACAAGCATCAATTATCTCGAACGGAGCAACTCGTGGCGAACCAGTGCGTGGTTTTGGCCCGCGGCGACAATCAGGCCCGCGGTATCGGACAGTACGCCATCGACTTCATGGCCGGCAAAGCGGGCGAGCCCGCCGAATCGGTCTACCAGAAGGTCGAGCAGTTCCACCTCGACAGCATTGCCTGCGGCGTCTCGGCACTAGCTTGCGGCGCCAACGCTCCCAAGGTGCTCCGCGCCGAGGCGCTCGAATATGCCGTACACGGCGCCCAGCCGGGCGTGCCGCTGTTCGGCTCGCGCATTCCGGTCATGCCCGAGAAAGCGGTGGTGGCCAACAGCTCGGCCGTGCGCGAGTGGGACTCGAACGGCACGAACTTTGGTTACAACCCGGCCCGGGGGGCCACGCGCGGCGAGTTCGGCCACAACGACTTCTACCCCGTCGCCGTGGCCGCGGCTCAATTGCGCGGGCTCGATGGCCGGCAGACGCTACGGGCGATGATCTTGCTCGACGAGATTCGCGGCCGGCTGGCCGAAGTGTTCCCGCTGAAGAACTACAAGATCGACCACGTGGTCCACGGCGCGATTGGCTCGGCGGCCACCTACGGCGCCGTATTGGGAGCCACGGCCGAGCAGATCGAATCGGCCATTGGCCTGGTCGTGGCCCACTACATTCCTTTCCGGGCCATTCGGGCGGGCAAGCAACTCTCCGATTCCAAAGGCGCCTCGGCGGCCATTAGCGCCGAAGTGGCCGTGCTGAGCATGCGCCGCGCGATGCGCGGGTTCGTGGGCCCGGCCGACGTATTTCGCAATCCCGAGGCGATTTTCTGCCTGTTCGAAAAGCCGGCCGACAAGGGCGTCAGCCCGTTCGAGCTGGCGCTGTCGACCTCGGGCGACGACTTTGCCGTGATGGGAATGCACTTCAAGCTTGGTTTGTACGAGCACCAGTCCGCCGGAGCCATCCAGGGACTTTTGGATCTGCTGGCCCGGCATCCACAACTGCTGGAGGATCCCGACAAGCTGCAATCGGTGCGAATCACGATTTACGAGCCGGCATTCGGCATCATTGGCGATCCGGCCAAGCGCGACCCGCGCACGCGGCAAAGCGCCGACCACTCGATGGTGTACATCATTGCCACGCTCCTGCGCAAGGCGTTCGAGAAGCGGAAGGCGGGCTGGCGCGAGTTGATGCTCGAGCCCTCGGACTACGACGACGGCGCGCTGTTCCTGCCGCTGACGCGCGAGATCATGAACCGTATCGAGTTTCGCCATGGCGGACGCGAGTACGACGACAAGTATCCCGACGGCATTCCCACCACGATCGAAATGCAGCACGCCGACCTCGGCTCGCTATCGAGCGGACTGGTGATGTACCCCGAGGGGCATGCCCGCAACGCCAGCGGTAACTTGCCGGGGTTGCTCGAATACAAGTTCCGCCTGCTGGCCGGCCTGGGCGTGCGCGACGTCGACGCGCTGTACCGGCGGTTTACGAATCTGTCGGCCAAGAGCGCCGCGGATATCGCCACGCTTTACGACTTTGAGATCCGCGGCTGCTAGCAGAGTGAACATGGCCCTGTTTGGATTACTGAACGTCAACAAGCCCTCGGGCGTCACGTCGCGCGACGTGGTCAACCAGATTCAGCGGCTGGTCCGGCCGACCAAGATCGGCCATGCCGGCACGCTCGATCCGCTGGCCAGTGGCGTGTTGGTGATCGGGCTTGGCCAGGCCACGCGGCTGGTGGAATACGTCCAGCAAATGCCCAAGCAGTACCGCGCCACCTTCCTGCTGGGGCGCACCAGCACCACCGAGGACGTCGAAGGGGAAGTGACGATGCTGGCCGACGCGCGGGTGCCCACGCGCGAAGAGCTCGAACACGCCGCCGCCCAATTGACGGGCGAGATCTCGCAGCGCCCGCCGATCTACTCGGCGCTCAAGGTCGACGGCCGGCGGGCCTACGACCTGGCCCGCGCGGGCGAAGAGGTGGAGCTGGCGCCACGAATCAGCGAAGTGCGCAGCCTGGAGATCATTAGCTACAACTATCCCGAACGTTGCGTCGACGTCGAGTGCGGCTCGGGCACGTACGTGCGTTCGCTGGGGCGCGATGTGGCCGAACTGGGTGGCACGGGCGCCTT
>CAZPED010000304.1:0-5523 GCA_964585335.1 uncultured Planctomycetaceae bacterium
GCTGGTGGCCGGCGGCGGATTGAAGGCCGGGTATGTCCACGGCGCCACCGATGCCGACGCCTATGAACCGACCGCTGCCCCCTGTTCGCCCGACGACCTGAGCGCTACCCTGCTCGGCCAGCTAGGTTTCGCCCCTACCCAGACGGTGCCAGGCCGCGCCGGACGGCCACTGGCCTTGTTCCGAAACGGTCAGGTCGTCGAGGGGCTTGTCGCCTGAGCCTTTGCGCACGGACGGCGTTGGCCTCATGCGCACTCGAGCGGCCAGACGAGCACGGTCACGCAGCGGGTGTCGGGCGGATCGTCGATGAGTTCTCCCACCGTGGTCCAGCAATGCGCTAGCGTGCGATCCTCAGGCGGATCGATGACGCCGATGCGCAGAATCGCCGGATGCCCGGCAGACCGCAGCAGGTAAAAGGCCAACAGTCCCCGGCGCAAACACCGGCGGCCGCGCATTCGCCAGCGACCGCGCATGTGGGCGTCGACTGCCGCCCAGATCGTCGCCGGGCTGCAGCCGGCCAGCTCTGGCAACACTTGGGCCGGCGTGTACCACTTGAGCACGCGCTCGAGTCGCACCAGGCGCGTCAGGTCGGGCAGCACCGCCGAGCGTAGCCACATCCGCCAGCGGACCTTGAATGGCAAGGCAACCTGGCTCATGCCGTGCACAGCAATTGGCGCTGCGAGAGGCTGTCGACCAGGGCCAGCGTATCGCGCTGGGCCAGCTGAGCGTCGATGCCGAACTGGTTGCATAGCTGGTTGGCCGCCTCGGCCAACGATTGGCCGTCGGCGATCGCGGCCAGCACGATGCAAGCAGCCGGATTGCAGCGATACAGGTACCCACTGGCCAACGACATCATCACGCCTTCGTGAGTGTCGGCAAACTGCTGAAAAGCAACGCCGGGAGGAAACTTGAAGTGCTGCGCGGGAGAGACCATGGACGCCTCCAAGAGAATGCCAACCGCGCCGCATCGGACGGGCGCGTCGATGTAACCGTTCTGCTCTGTAAATCGGATTTCGTCCACGCAACCTGAAGAATCGTCACGAATCGTTTCGATAGATGGACTACCCAACCGCTGCCAGAGGGGGAAACCGGCCCGCCAGCGACAAAGCCGGCAGTTTGGCAAAGCTTTAACGCCCCAGGCTTTTTCATCCCATGCACTTCCAGATTCAACATCTGTCGCTGGCCGTAAGTGATCCCTTGCGGCTGGCCAGCGAAGCGCTCCATAGCACTTTCGGTTCGTTTCGTCGCGGCATGTCCGGCCGCGAGACGCACGGTGCCAACTGCCTGCGATTACACGTGACACCCGGTTTGCCGGCTCAGCTGATCGCGGCTCCCGCAGGTGTAACCAGCGGTAAGCCGGGCCTGCCCGGGCGCGTGGCGGTTTGGCGCAGCGGCAATGCGCGACGCTATGCGGTGCCCGGTCAAACGATTCTCGAGGCCGACGTGGCCACTGGCGACGCGGCGCTGCACGTCGACGCCCGGTGCGAGGCAGCGGCCCTACGCTACGTGCTGCTGCAACTGGTCTGCGAGGCGTTTTGCGCTCCCGGCCACAGCTTCATGCACGCGGCTTGCCTGGCGATGCCCTGCGGGCGCGCCTGGCGTGGCGTGGTCGTGTCGGCCCCCTCGAACACCGGCAAAACGACGACCGCCCTGGCGCTGGTCAGTCAGGGCTGGCGGCTGCTGGGCGACGACATCACGCTGGCCGAGCCGGCCCAGCGCGGCGGTCGCGTATGGGGCTTTCCTCGAGCTTGCCACCTGCGCCCCAACACGCTGCGGTTGCTCCCCTGGCTGAACGCCTTGGAGCTGGCCGCGCCCGATGACGAACAAACGCGTGCCCTGCCGCTAGGCCAGCTAGGCCGCGGCGCCTGGCAACGCGCGCCGTGGCTCGAACCGGCGCTCCTGGTTGTCCTCGCCGCGCCGAACAGCGCGGCGACGCGCATCGAACCGATCAGCGCGGGCCAGGCCCTGATTCAATTTGCCGCAGAGTCGTTGCCGGCGGCCGCCGGAGAGTGCGATGCCCAGGCCGAGCGCGACTTTGCGAATCTGAGCCAGATGTGCCGCCAGGTGCCGGCCTGCCGACTGTCAGTCGGTCCCAATTTTGCCGGACTGGCGGAAATGCTTGAGGACGCCGCGGCCGGGCACCGCTCGTCCGACTTCCGACGCGTGGCCTGAGCGCGCGAGGGTTCCCGCTTACTTGTTGAAAGGCTTCACCATGGATGGCTGGTTACTTGCCGCTTGCGACCCTCAAACCGGTCCCTCGCCTCCGCTAGGATGCCTGCGACAGGCCGACCTCGAGCGACTAATCGAAGCGGCGGAGCGTCACGCCGTTCTGGGCGCCGTGCTGCGTTCGCTAGCGCGATGGCAAGCGGTGGCCTCGCCATTTCTGGCTGCCGAGCGAGCCACATGCGAACAACAACTGCAAGCGGCCCAAACGCGGCTGTTGCAGCGCGTTGGTCGCACGTTGGGACTGCGGCAAATTGCCGTCCAGGCGCTGGCCGCCCTAGCCGCGCAGCGCATTCCTTGCTGCATTCTGAAGGGGCAAGATTTTGCCGACCGCCTGTACCCCGACCGTTCGTTGCGGACTTACAGCGACGTGGACGTGCTGGTGCCGCGCGAGGCGTTTGGCGAGGCAGACGCTGTGTTGCGCAACATGGACTTCGTGCCCCAGCTGCCCGAGCGCAAGTACGCCGCCGAACAATATGGGCAGATTTCGTACTTATCGGCCGGCGACGCGCGCTGGTCGCTCGAACTGCATTGGAACCTGATCAACAGCCCGGCGCAGCGGCATCGTTGCTCGCTGACCTGGAACGACCTGCACATGCTCGCTCCCGCGTCAGCCGGCCAGCCGCATCGCCTGTGTCCCAATAGCCTGATGGTGCTGGCCTGCGTGCATGCTTGCCTCGGGCATCGCTTCGATTCACTGCAGCAACTGTGCGATATTCGCCAGATTGCCCGCGGCAGCGCCGGCGCGCTCGATCTTGAATTGCTGGCCGATATGAGCGGGCAATTGCGTTGTGGAGCTTCGCTCGCCTGGTCGCTGAACCTGGTGATGCGCCTGTTGGGTTGTCCCGAGGCGGCACATCTGGCAGCCCACGTTTCCCGTTGGCACGGCCGCGGCTGGCAAGCCGGGTTGTTCGGCCGCCAAACGGTGTTGCATCCGCATCGACCGTGGTCGAAGCTGCGCCGCGCGTGCGCTCGCCACGTACTGAAATATGCTGCCTAGGGGGCCGAAGCGCCTGATTGAAACGATCCAACCCTGCAAGTCGGGGGTGTTTTGCTGTATCGCCTGGCGGCCTCGGGCCGACAACAAAGACATGGCGCCTCCTTGCTGCCGTGGGGGTGCCCGCATTTGATTCAAGGAGGTAATCGAATCCCACCGGAACGCCTGCACAGGCGTTACCGCCACGGCGAATCATCGGTTTCGCGGCTCGCCGCCGCCGGACCGCCCGCCTGATGATGCCCTCGGAGTTCGATCCCACCGATTCGTAGCCGAACCCGTCCCTGCGCGCCGCGCTTCGATCGAGCGCGGTCGCCCCGCCGCAATGCAAGGAGGATCCCCCAACCATGTCGTCTTCGCCTTACGAGTCACCGGTTGTCGTTCAGGACCAACCGCTGAGCAACGTGACCGGTTGGATCTCGCGCCGTTGACCGGCTGCGCTCGCGGCGGGGCGTGGTGCTTGCGTCGCGCTTAATCGCCTCGAATAAAAGGAGCTCTGAAATGTCGGTACCGTACGAGCCCCCTGTCGTTTCGCAAGACGCGAAATTGAGTAACGTGACCGGATGGGGTTCGAGCCCCGGCTAATGGCTGCCGTTTGACATCGAGAAAGCATTTAATAGAGGATCTGCCATGTCTACCCCTGCGTACGAGGCTCCCAGCGTCACCGAGGACCAACAGCTGAGCAACGTGACTGGATGGGGCGCCAGCGCCTAGTCACCGCGCGCTTTGCGACTCGGAGTGCGTGAAATTCCCAATCTCGAACCGGCATTTTGCTACGAAGCAAGCCAGCCGTGACAGGATATAATGCGTCTCAGGTCACTGAAGACGTGAGGCTTGGCAACGTGACCGACCAGACTCCCAGCGATTAGACGTCACAATGCCGCCTTTCGTGTCCTGAAAAATTCATCTGCAAGGAGGCAATTGAATGACTTTGACCTACGAATCTCCCGCGGTGGTGGAAGAAGCTTTGCTGACGAACGTGACGGGTTGGTCGCCCAGCCCGATCTAGTTTGTCTGAGCGAGGCCCTAGCCGCCATCACGATCGAGCCCGAGTGAGCCGCTAAGCCCATTTGGGGATACGACCGAGGCCGATCGCCGCTGCCCCCTGGGACGCGGCAGTCGGCCTCGCCACTTTGTAGCTGGCGAGTTTACGAGCCGCGGACCTTGGATTCATGGCGGCCGCGCGGCCAGTCTTTTGCGGCTTGGGGGAGGAGAATTTTTCCAGTTTTTTCGTGCCGCGAATTTCCTGGCAGGCGGTATGCTGAGTTCGCGGCGCGGCGGCCGGCCAGGTCGTTGCGCTGGGAGTTCTGGGGTGCAAGTCCTTGGCGGAGCGCGGCATATCATGGCGGTTCACAATCTGGCGGAATTGGCCGAGCACTCGGCCGCGCGGTTGGGCGAGTTTGTCTGTCTGCAAATGGACGACGAGCAATTGACCAATTGGCAATTACTCGAGCGCAGCCAGCGGTTCCACGCAGCCTTTGCCGAGCTGGGACTGGGCCCCGGCCAGCGAGCCGTGGTGATGATGATGAATCACCCGCTGGTCTTTTCGGCCATCCAAGGAATTTTTCGCGCCGGCGCTACGGCCGTTCCGGTCATGCCGCAGGCGACGGCAGCCGAGTTGCGCCACGTGCTGGTCGACACCCACACCAGTCTGGTCGTGACGGACGCCGACCGGTTGCCCACCGTGCGGCAGGCTGTCGCCGGACTCGACCACGTGCGGCACCTGGTCGTCGAAGGCGCGCCCAGCAACGAGCAAGCCCGGCCTCCGGAGCACAACCTCGCGGCCTTGTTGGCCCACGAGCCGCGAACGGGCTTGCCGGCGATCGCTCCCTCGGATATTGCCGTCATGCTCTACTCGTCGGGCACGACCGGGCGTCCCAAGGGCGTGCTGCTCTCGCACGGCAACCTGCTGGCCAGCAGCGAAGCCGTGCTGGAAGCGGCGATGCTCGATAGCTGGGAGGGACCGCGGGTGACGGTCAGTGCCATGCCCATCGCGCACATTTTTGGCGTGGCGATCATGAACGACCTGCTGCAAACGCCTCGCCACCTCGCAGGGCAAACGCGGCTGGTGCAGTTGCGCTGGTTCGAGGCGCTGCGGTTCATGCAGCTGATCCAGGAACACCGCAGTTCGACAATCGCCGCCGTGCCGACAATCCTGGCCGTCATGCTACATCATCCAGCCGCCTCGGGGTTCGACCTGTCGGCGCTTAAGGAAGTGGTCTGCGGCGCCGCGCCGCTGCCGGTTGAACTGGCGCAGGCATTCATGAAGCGCTACCCCTGCCGCATTCGCGAAGTCTATGGTCTGACC
>CAZPED010000305.1:0-5517 GCA_964585335.1 uncultured Planctomycetaceae bacterium
AGCACCGTTTGCAGCGGATGTAGCAGTTATTTCCGCTCAAAACCGCTGGCGCGCGAATAGAGCTTTTCCCGCGTGGCCCACAAGCCGGCCGAGGGCGTGGGGATAAAGAAAAACCGCTCGCCGTCGGATGTCGTGTGCCAGCCTTCCTGAAGCCGCTCTGGCTGGTAGCGCGCCAGCGTGGCGCCTAGATCGGCGTAGCCGAAGTGGACGCCTTCGATCTCCGCTTGCGAAAGGCTCGCCGGGGCATAGGTAATGCGGAAGCGGCCTTCGCTCGAACCATGGATCAAGTGCGCGCTGGCGTGGGCCAGGTCTTGCATGTCGGCATTGGTGCGATACTGCTCGAGCACCTTGGGCGTGCCGCAGTAGCCATATCTGCGAATCAATTGATCGACGTCCGGTTGCTCGCCAAAGCGCTTCAGACCGGGCGCAATGATCAGCAGCTCACCGCCGTCGGCCAGCGCCATCCGCGTGCGATACACGGCCTTGTTGGCGACCCAGGTGCTCACGAACTCGTCGGCCTGCATCACGCACACCATCCGCTCCACCGGCTCTTCGAACACCGTGATGTTCTGCTCGCGCGACAAGCGGGCCGCGGCCAGGTAGGTCTCCAGGTCGTCGCCCACGAACACGCCGGTATGTACCAACTGGTCGGCGGCGTTGCGGGCCATCACCACCTGCACGTACAGGTCGGGCAGCCGGCCAAGAAAATCGTCCTCGGCCTTGTTGAAGCAGGCCCGCGTGGGCGTGACCAGGCAGCCGAGGTTGTTCTCGATGCCACAGGTGGCGGCCAGCATGTGCGAGGCGCAGATCGTGTCCTTGCCTCCCAGGCCGATGAAGTAGTTTTTGTTGTGGTTGGCAAAGCCCAGCACTTCGTGCGGCACCACGTGACCGACGTTGATCACGATGTCCCAGGGCTCTTCGATGAGCATCCGGTTCAGATAGATCGGAATGGCCCAGTCGGCCACGCCGCCGCAGGCTTGCTTCACATAGTCGGCCGATACCTGGCCCACAAACACGCAGCCGTCGCGCCAGTCGTGGGCGTGGATCCGCTCGTGGGGAATCGAACCGAACATCCGCTGGTTCTGCTCGCGGGTGTGCGGCACGTGCTGTCCCAGCGTGGGAATCACATGTACGTCGGCCTCGCCGGCAAAGTGGTGATAGAGCATCTCGGTCAGCCGGCCGACGCCCGAGTGAGCCCGGGTAATGTCGGGGGGCAGCAGCAAGACGCGTTTGGGTCGGGCACAGAGCCGCTGGCGGGCCTGGTTGGCCGTATCCAGCATCAGTTGTTCGAGACGCGGCCAGCCGATTTCGTCGGCAGTTTCAGCAATCCAAGGCATGGAGCACTAACCAGTGGGAAAGCACGAGGCGGGACAGACCGGCAAACCCACATTGTGGCTCGATCACCGATGAGAGTCTATGGGGGTGGGGGGCGTGTGCTGACCGTGTTTAGACAGAGGATGCCGTCACGGTAGACGCCCTTCGAGTTGGCGCCGCATTTCTGGGGATATGGGCGCATTGGGTGCGCACATTACATGTCCTTCCACATGCGCTTCTGGAAACAGGCGGCGAACCTTATCCAGTTCCAATTCTTGTTCGTCGGTCAGGGGACTATCGAACTGGCCAATGAAAGCAACGCCGATAAAGTGATAGCCAGCTTCACCAACTAAACCGAGCGGAAACGGCGCTGAAACCATACCAGATCCATTCGTTGGCTCTCGCTCTTGCAGAAATCGGGCGCGCTGCGACTTCCAGCTATGAGCCTGTACGGCTCCCAGCATCAAATCGATTGTGACGAGCCCGATGAATACCGTCCAAAGTCCGAACCGGAACCAGCGGCGCTTAGGAGTGGGATCGCTCATACCCTCAGTCTACTCCGAGACGATGCCCAACAACTCGTCAAGGCTCCAGACATGCCGGCCGGTCCTGTGAATGAGGCAAGAGCGATCAACCTCGCACGCCGCCTTGGCACGCCGGAAAAATGGACCTTACCCCTTCCATCCGCGTGCCAGCTCCACCAGCGTGCGGACGAACTGGCCGCTGGCGCCGGCTTCGCACCAGGGTTTGGGCTTATCGCGAAACGCCGGGCCGGCAATGTCGATGTGTACCCAGGGCACCTCGCCCACGAACCGCTCCAGGAACTTGGCGGCCGTGATCGCTCCCCCCCAACGTCCCTCGCCCACGTTCTTGATGTCGGCCACCTCGCTCTTGATCTGCTCGTTGTAGATCTCGGGGAACATCGGCAGCGGCCAGGCCGGCTCGCCCACCTTGTGTGCCGCGGCCAGCACGGCCGCGCTCCACGGCTCGCTGTTCGACATCACGCCGGCCACTTCGGTGCCCAGGGCCACCACGCAGGCGCCCGTGAGCGTGGCCAGGTCGACGATCTTGGCCGGCTTGAGCTCGACGGTTACCGAGAGCACGTCGGCCAGGACGAGCCGCCCCTCGGCGTCGGTGTTGTGCACTTCGATCGTGCAGCCGTTGCGCGCCGTGAGCACGTCTCCCAGCTTCATGGCCGCCGGCCCGGTCATGTTCTCGACCAGCCCGCACAGCCCCACCACGTTCACCGGCAGCTTGAGCTGGGCGATGGCTTGCATGGCGCCGACCATCGTGGCGGCACCCGCCTTGTCGCACTTCATGGTTAGCATGCCCTCGGGCGGCTTGAGCGACAGACCACCCGAGTCGAACGTCACGCCTTTGCCGACAATCGCCAGTAGTGGCGCGTCCTTGCCTGCGCCCTGGTAGTACAGCTTGACCAGTCGGGCAGGGCGGTTGGAGCCCTTGGCCACGGCCAACAGCGAGCCGCAGCGCTCTTGCGCCAGGCGGCTGTCGTCCCAAATCTCGAAGTGCAGGCCACAGGCTTTGGCGACCCGCGCCGCTTCGGCGGCAAACGTCTCGGGATAGATCACGTCGGCCGGTTCGTTGACCAGCCGCCGGGTCAGGTTCACGGCGTCGGCCAGGATCTGACCGCTGGCCAGCGCGGCGTCGCTGCCGCCCGCCCAGAGCAGCTTCTGAAAGGGAAACCGACTCTTGTCGGCGCGGTACAAATCCTGCCCCTGACAACCCACGATCGCGCCGCAAATGCCCGCCTCGGTGCAGTCGGCGTTCCAGCCGTCGTCGAGAAAACAGGCCACGGTGTCGCGGCGCTTGGCCGCCAGCGCGCGGGCCGCTACGCCAGCAGCCCGGTAAGCGGCCCCCACGTCGAACGCCGCCCGCTTGCCCAATCCGACGACCAGCACCTGTTTGGCCTTGCCCACGGCCACGGGCAGCAGCACGCTTTCGCCGGCGCGGCCCGCGAAGTCTTTGCGATCGACGAGTGCCCGCAGCGCGCCCGACAGGGCGACGTCGACTTCGGCGGCGGCGCCGCTGGGAGCTTCCGTTTCGTAAATGCCCACGACGACGGCGTCGCAAGCGGTTTGCATCACGGCGGACGAAATACGAGTGAGTTCCACGGTCGAGGGCCTCGGTCGGTGCTGCGAGTAGGTTTTGTTGGCGAAGGAGCCGGTTATTTTAGCCGGCGCGCCTGCTTTGGCCAGCCGCGTAGCCGATACGCTCGTGGGGCGCCGGCAAAGCCTCATGCGCCGCAGTCGCTCTCGCGGCAATCGCCGGGGGAGTGCTAGAATTACTCAGATGGTCGCGGTCCGGTGGCGGGCGCGCGCAAGGTCGTGGGCGGAAAGCGCCGCATGGGTTATCGCACGTTACGCGCCTGTCTGGACGATCTGGAATCGACGGGCCAGCTCGTGCGCATCGAGCAGGAAATCGACCCCCAGCTCGAAGCGGCTGAAATCCAACGCCGCGTGTTCCACTCGGGCGGTCCCGCGCTCTATTTTGCCCGCGTCAAGGGTTGCGCCTTCCCGATGGCCAGCAACCTGTTCGGCACGATCGACCGCGTGCGCTACATCTTTCGCGACACGCTGGCCACGGTCCGCCGGCTGGTCGAGCTGAAGGTCGACCCCGCGCTGGCCGCGCGCCATCCGCTCGACGCCGTGGGCCTGTTGCCGGCGCTCTGGCACATGCGCCCCAAGCACGTGTCGAGTGGCCCCGTGCTGGCGCAACAAACGACCGTTAGCCAGTTACCGCAATTGAAATGCTGGCCCGACGACGGCGGCGCGTTCATCACGCTGCCGCAGGTTTACACTGAGGACGTCGAGCGCCCCGGCTGGCAACACTCGAACCTGGGGATGTACCGCGTGCAGCTTTCCGGCGGCCAGTATCGGCCCGATGCCGAAGTGGGGCTGCACTACCAGATTCATCGCGGCATCGGCGTACACCATGCCGCGGCGATTCGCCAGGGCCGGCCGCTGCGAGTCAATATCTTTGTCGGCGGCGCGCCGGCCATGGCCGTGGCCGCCGTGATGCCGCTGCCCGAGGGGCTTTCCGAGCTGTCGTTTGCCGGCGCGCTGGCCGGCCATCGCATTCCGCTGCTCGGTCAGCCGCTCGGCGTGCCCGTGTATGCCGAGGCCGACTTTTGCATCTCGGGCACCGTCGATCCCGATCGCCGCTTGCCCGAGGGCCCGTTTGGCGATCACCTGGGCTACTACAGCCTGGCGCACGACTTTCCCGTGTTGCGAGTCGACAAGGTGTGGCATCGTCCCGGCGCCGTGTGGCCGTTTACGGTGGTGGGGCGCCCGCCGCAAGAAGACACGCTGTTCGGCCAGTTGATTCACGAGCTTACCGGGCCAGCCATTCCATCGGTGATTCCGGGCTTGCACGCGGTACACGCCGTCGACGCGGCCGGCGTGCACCCGTTGCTACTAGCCATCGGCAGCGAACGCTACACTCCCTACAGTCAGCGCTCGCGGCCGCAAGAATTGCTCACCACGGCGAACGCCATCTTGGGGCAGGGACAACTCTCGCTGGCCAAATACCTGTGGATCGCCGCGGCCGAAGACGCTCCCGGGCTCGACATCCACGACATACCTGCCTTCCTGCGGCACATGCTCGAGCGGGTGAGTTGGTCCCGCGACTTGCACTTTCAAACTTGCACCACGATCGACACGCTCGACTATTCGGGCGACGCGATCAACGAGGGCTCGAAGCTGGTGGTGGCCGCGGTGGGCCCCGCCGTGCGCACGCTGCCCATGCAATTGGAGCCGTGCTCGCTGCCGGCCGGCTTTGCCGACCCGCGCGTGTGTCTGCCTGGCATTCTGGCAGTCAATGGACCTGACTACCGCGCCGAGGACGCCGGCGCTGTGCCTCGATTTTGCAACGAACTGACCGCGGCTCATCCGCTCAACCGGTTTCCGCTGGTGGTGGTCGTGGACGATGCCGCGTTTGCCGCGGACAATTTGAACAACTTTTTGTGGACAACGTTCACGCGCAGCAATCCGGCCGCCGACGTACACGGCATCGAGTCGTTCGTCGAGCAAAAGCACTGGGGCTGCCGCGGCGCGCTGGTGATCGACGCGCGGATCAAACCACGCCACGCGCCGCCGCTGATCGAAGACCCCGAGGTTACGCGCAAGGTCGACGCGCTGGCGGCCACCGGCGGTCCCTTGGCCCGGTACTTATAAGATTGCCTAA
>CAZPED010000306.1:0-5499 GCA_964585335.1 uncultured Planctomycetaceae bacterium
CGAATTTGGAGCTCGACCCGCCCAAGATCGAAGCGGCCCTGGCCGACGCCCAATCGCTGGAGAAACTAAAACCGGGTTCGGCCGCGGCGGCGGGGCTGTTGGCGTACGTCAAGCTGGCCCAGTCGCGCCGTGCCCCGTCGATGGCCGAGCGCGAAGAGCTGGTGGCCGAAGCTGTCGCCGCGGGCGAGGCGGCCATCAAGGCCACGAGCGAGCCGGGCGAACGCGTCGCCTACTTGCTGCACCTGGGCGAAAGCTACGTGGCCTGGGCCAACTACGGCCAGAAAGATCCCAAGGTTCGGGCCGAGCGGCTGCAAAAGGCCGTCGACCGAATCGAAGAAGCCCAGCAGTCGGGCGCGGGCGATTGGTTTGCCGACTATGCCAGTATCACGGCCGGCAATGCTCATGAAGACCTGGCCTGGCTGGCGCGCGTGGGCGACATCAACGGGCACTACGACCGGGCAATCGCCTCGTTCACCAAGGCCATCGAGCACGACACCGAGCCCGCGCTGGGACTTATGAATCGCGGCCGTTGCTACTACAAGCGCGAGGTCGACAGCCATCAGACCGGCAAGGGTTACCTGGACAAGGCGCGCGTCGACCTGGAAGCGGCGCTCCAGGCGCGGCCGAATTACGCGGAGGGACATCGCTGGCTGGGCGCGGTTTACGCGGCCGGCAAGGACTACGCCAAGGCGGCCGCCGAGTACGACCGCGCGGCCGAACTGGCCAAGGCCGACAACTCGTACAACTATGCCCCCTACATGCGGCTGTGGGCCGACGCGGTGCTGACCGGCAATGTGCTGCCGCCGGCGCAGCTGCGGCAACGGCTCGAACAAGCGCTCAAGGACCCCGCTCTGAGCGGACCGGGGGCCAAGAAAGAACTGATGGCCCGCATCGCGCGCACCTACGAGCAGGAATCGAAGTGGGACGAGGCGCTGGCGACCTATGCGGCGGCGCTCGACGGCGACCTGAGCAAGACGGACGAGTCGGACGCCGACTTGCTGCGGGGCCGCGCCCGGCTGTTGGCCCAGCATCCGAAGCGCGGGCTGGAAGACTTCAAGGTTTCGGCCGGCGACATCGATCGCGTCATCGAGCTGAGCAAGCAGGAGCCGAACTGGGGCGATCTCTGGCTCAAGGGGCAGATCTACAGCTTCTATTGGGGCGCGGCGCAAGCCCAGCCCAAGGAGTCGCCGCAGCTCGCGCTCGAGAAAGCGATCGCGGCGTTCGACGCGGCGCTCGACCGGCTGCCCGAGCAACTGGCTCCGCTCGAAGCGGACGAAGTGAAGCAGATGTTCGGCAACTACATTCGCCTGCTGGAGGCCTCGGTGGAGAAGTTCGGCGGGCAGCTTTCCTTGGACGGCCGCAAACTGATCAAAAAGGCGCCCGACAAGCTGGCCAGCATGGCGGCTCGCGTGTCGGCGAAGTTCCGCGACGAGGTGTTCACGCGCCGCGTGACGCCGGACTTGCGCCTGAAGATCAAGAATCTCAAGGCGGAATAGGCCGGCGCGAATCGATCGGAAGGCGTCGAGCCGCTGACCGCGCGACCGCCGGTCGTCTTGCTGCTAGCGGCGTGGTGCTGTCGCGGCGGCGGGTTTGAATGGGCCCAGCGCTGCAGCCGCGCGCAGCGTTTTCCGATTAATCGTTGCGGATCGCATCAAGCGAATAAGCGGTGCGGTCGATGATACGCTGGGGGGCAAAGTTCGCGCACCAAAAAGCAATCCCGGTTTCCGGCCCGCTGGATCTCGAATCGTGGCCGGAGCGGCGCGCGCACGATTGCTCCCGCCACGCATCACGTCTCGCTTCTCACCACGATCTCTGGAAGCCGTCGCCAAGTAAAACCTGGGGGCGAGCGCTCGCCGCTTGCGCCGCAGGTCGCTTCCGTACCTCGCCTTCAACCCAAAGACCCCTGCTGTGCTGGCAGCCCAGGCCCACTATCGCACCCGTTGGCAACCGCGAGCGCTGCGGCGCGTCGCGCTGGCCGCCATGGTGATGTTGTGCGCCGGCCAAGGTCTGGCCCAGGAGTCGGACGAGGATCGGATCTTTCCCCGCGACGGCTACATACGTCTGGTCAACGGGCGCCTGACGCTGGTGCAGCAACCCACGACGCCCACGGTGCCGGTGCAGCCGGAACAGCCCGAGCAGCCCGAATTGGGCTCGGCGCCCGGCGCCCGGGGATTCAGCGACTTCGAGACGCTGCTGGCGCAAGCCGAGCGGGCGGGCAGCCTGGCCGCGCCGCCGGGTGCCCCCACCGGCGTGATCAGTCCGCAAATGCAAACGGCGCCGCCAGTCGACCTGGCCGGCGCGCTCGAGCAGTCGGACAAAGTGCAAACGGTGAACAACCAGATCCGTAACCCCGCGTCGCTCGATCCGCGCGTGCGGGCCTATCGCTACGGCCAGATCTATACGCAGGCCGACGGCGCCTATTGGTTGCCCGTGCGGCAGGACTTGGACACGCCGTTGAGCATGTTCGACCCGAACGTCGTGCAGCTCTTGGAAGTGGTGCCGGGTCCTTACGCGTTGCAATACGGTCCGGGGTTTGCGTACTTGAACGTGCAGACGGCGCTGACACCGCGGTATGACGCGTACGAGGGGCACATCTTTCTCGGCCAGACATACTATGGCAACGGCGACCTGCTGAACGCCACGCAGCGCTACTACGGCGGCAACAAAGGTTGGGGCTTCAGCATTCTGCACGCCTCGCGCGACGGCAACGCCTATCGGGCAGGTAACGGCACTCACATTCCGGCGGCCTACAACAACGAAGACCTGTCCGCGCAGTTCGGCTTCGACCTCGACATCGATCGCCGCGTCGAATTCAACTACATGCGGCAAGACCAAACCAATACGCAATTCCCCGGCCAGTTCTTCCAGGTGAACGCCGCCGTAACGCAGGGCTGGAACCTCCGCTACCTCGACACGAGCGCCGAGAACCCCTGGAGCAAGATGACGGCCGAGGGCTGGTACAACATCGGCTGGATGAAGGGCGCCACGAATCCCGAGGATTGGACGTTCCAGGTCGTGCCGCGGGTCGACCAGGCGCTGCAGGCCTTCTTTGGCGCGGCCTATAACCCGAACTTCGCGGCCACGACCAACGGCGGCACGACCACCACGGGCGGCCGCTTCACCACGGTCTACGGCGAAGACGGTGAAAAGCAGCTGACCGTCGGCAGCGATGCCCGGTACATCAACCAGTACGTCAACGAGCGAATCAACTTCAACACGCCCCTGCCGCCGCCGGTTGACGCGGTGAGTTTTCAGACCGGCCTGCCCCGCTCGTTCATGACCGATGCCGGCGCGTTCACTCAACTGGTGGTGCCAGTCACCTCGAAGCTGACTTCGACCGCCGGCGCCCGCGTCGATTGGATCCACACCGAGATTCCCGGCGGCCGGCCACTCGACTATCCGGGCAACTACCCTGCCGGCGATCCGCTGGCCAGCAACAACGTGCTCTACTCGTGCTTTCTGACCAACAAGCTCGAGCTCGACGAAGACTGGAATGCCACGCTGGGCCTGGGCGAAGCCATGCGGCCGCCGACCTTGACCGAGCGCTACGCCGACGGCGAATACATCGCCATGCTGCAAAGCGGCTTCACGCGGTTGATCGGCAGCCCGTTCGTCACGCCCGAACGCTTGTGGCAGATGGACGCCTCGCTGAACTGCGACTACGACAACTTCCGCGGCCGCTTGAGCGGGTTCTAGTCGTTCATTCAGAACTTCAGCACGTTCACGACGCTGGGGGCGACCGACCCGACGGGAGCCCGCATCGTGTTCACCTACAACACCCCGTTGGCCACGCTGGGGGGCTTTGAAGCCTACGGCGAGCGCGACTTGAACCCTTACTGGACCGCCTTTGCCAGCGGCATGTACGTGGGCGGCCGCGACCAGACGCTCGGCGCGCCGCTGACGCAGATCTACCCGCTGGAAGGGCGCCTGGGCCTGCGGCTGCATGACCCCGAGGGGGGCAAGCGCTGGGGTGTCGAAGGCCTGGTGCGGATGGTGGCCCGGCAGGATCGGCTGGGCACGCTGCGGGTGGGTCCGCCGGCCGATCAGCCGACCGGCGTGCGCGAGATCGTCGAATTTCCCACGGCCGGGTTTACGGTGGTGAACTTGCGGTCGTACTACAACATGACCGACCGGTTGAGCGTGGTGTTGGGCATCAACAACCTGTTCAACTTCAACTACCTCGAGCATCTGAGCTTGCGGTTCCCGGCCCAGTCGCTTCCGCCCCCGCCGTCGCAGCCGACGATTCCGGCCGCCGCGGTACTCTCGCCGGGTTTCACGCCCTACGTGGGCATCAACTGGACCTACTAGACGGGCAAAGTCGCCCGGTTAGTGGTCTTCCGCTCTGGGCTTGCCCCCCTGCCCGCCCGCTGAGGCTGGTGCTGGCGGTGAGACGATCTGGCACGTTTCGGCCGGCTGCCGGGGCAAATCCCTGCTTAAAATCCCTGAAATCGGTAGCTGTTTCCTTGTTGGCAAAGCCTGCCCAAATTAGCATGGGTCGCTAGGTAGTTTCTTGCACGGTCGACGGTCGGCGGACCCGGCTGGCCGGCAGCTGGTTGTGCACCTAGGAAGGCTCTGGCAATGAGGTTCCAGCGACGTCGAGGCCGTGCCGCGCGCCGGGGGAGCGCGCCTCCCCGGACCGGATTGCCAAGTCTGGCCGACTTGCGCGGTCGCGCTTTGGCGGGCGAGGCCCTGGAACGCCGCTGTCTGCTGGCCGTGACCAGCCTGTTTGCCGATGGCGTGCTGCACCTGGCGGGCGACCAGGCCCAGAACACGGTCGATCTGCGCATCGTGGCGGCCGGGGCCACCAACACCGTTCAATACAACTTGGGCCAAGGCTGGACGAGCCAGGCCGGCGTCACGGCCATCGACTACGTCGACTCCGGTTCGCGCGACACCTTGCGGCTCGACGGCAGTTCGACCGCCAGCAACCTGGCGATCAGCTCCAACGCCGCGGTGACGCTGGCTGGCCAGTTGCAGGCCACGGGGGTGATCAGCGTCAGCGCGTTGTCGTTGACCACGACCGCGCAAATCTCGGCGGCCGAGGTCGACCTGCTGGGCACCATGTCGTTTGGCATGTACGGCGGCGCGCTGCGCACGGCCGGCGGCGCCATCAACGTGGGCGCGGGGCCAACGGGCACCAGCGAAATCACCGGCGTGCTCGACGCCTCAACCGCTACCGGATCGGGCCGGGCTGGTGGCTCGATCGAGGTCTCGGGCAGCTCGATCAGCATCAACCAGGGACGTTTGTCGGCCTCTGGCGACCTCGCGGGCGGCACCATCCTGATCGGCGGCGGCCTGCACGGTCAGGGCCCCTTTGCCAACGCCCAGTACACGACGATCGGCGGCAACAGCCTGCTCGAGGCCAGTGCCTTGACGAGCGGCCAGGGCGGCACGATCGTCGTCTGGTCGGATGTGAGTACCCGGCTGACCAAGACGTTCATCTCGGCGCTGGGCGGACTGTCTGGCGGCGACGGCGGCCTGATCGAAACCTCGGGACGC
>CAZPED010000307.1:0-5485 GCA_964585335.1 uncultured Planctomycetaceae bacterium
GCCTGGCGCCGGCGGGCATCCCACGGCCACCATCTGCCGGACGCGCGACGCCTTGGGCGAGCTGCCGCCCGTCAGCCGGCTGACGCCCGAACAGGCCATGTATCACATCATCGGCGGCTACACGGCCAAAATTGCAGGTACGGAACAAGGCGTGGTCGAGCCGCAAGTGACGTTCTCGGCCTGTTTCGGCGAGGCCTTTCTGGTCTGGCATCCGACCAAGTACGCCGAGATGCTCGCCCAGCGTTTGCGCGAGCATCGCGCGCAAGCATGGCTGGTCAACACCGGCTGGACCGGCGGCGGCGTGGGCCGGGGAGAGCGGATCGCCCTGCGATACACGCGGGCCATCATCGACGCGATTCACGCAGGCCAATTGCACCAGGTGCCCACGCAGACCGATCCGATCTTCGGACTGGCCGCGCCCACGCGCGTCGGCGGAGTGCCCGATGAGCTTTTGCTGCCCGAGCAGGCCTGGACCTGTGCGGCCGCTTATCGCGCCGCGGCCGAGCGTCTGGCGGGGCTGTTTCATCAGAACTTTCGCAAGTACGCCGCGGCCGCCAGCCGCGCCACGCGCGAGGCCGGGCCACGCACGCCGGCGACCGCGGGCGCGTAGAACGGTCGAGCAGCTCGCCGAGCGCAACAAAAAAGGCGGACGCGAAAAAAGTCGCGTCCGCCTTTCTGGTTTTCCAGTCGGTACGCGACCGTTCAGGCAGCGCGACGACGCCGGGCCACGGCCACCAGGCCGCAAATGCCCAGGCCGGCCAGCACCACGCTCGACGGCTCGGGCACAGTCAGCACTTCGGACGTGATGTTCACGAAGTGACCATCGTTGGCAATGTTGCGGCTGCCCGGGCCTGGATAGTTGTCGGCCGACGCGCCGCCCAGCGGATCGTTGTAGCCGATGCGCACAGCCGCTTCATCGCCACCATTAATCGCTTGCGGGCTGGTGGCAGTCATCGTCCAGGTGAAACGGATCGTGAAGTTCTGCGCGCCGACGAAGGGGCCGAGAACCAGCGAGTTGTTGGCGCTGAACTGGACCTGCGCGCCGCTGGTGCTGCTGGTGCCCCCTTGCGAGGCCGCCGAGGCCAGGGCAAGGCTCGCGTTGCTGACGCCGTTCAAGTAGCCAGTAACGTTCGACATGTTCGAGTTGCCGCCGTTACCGAGTCCCGAGTTGTCGTCCACTGCCGTGGCCGCGCCAAGAATGTTCGTGGCGATCGTGACCATGTAGGTCGACGAGAGATAGTCGGGGGTCACCGAGAAGTTAACCGTGTAGTCGACGTTGTCCGTGGCGTTGGCCGTGCCGCCGCCGGTATTGATCGAGCGATCGGCACCCACAGTGGCGACAACCCGGGTCGAGCCCGTGGCCTGGGCACTGATGGCGTCGGGGTTGAACGTGCCAGAGTTGGTCACGCTGAGCGTGTTGCCCTGGGCGCGGTCGCCAGAGCCACCGCCCGTCAGGCTGACACCCGTGTTGTTGGCCGTCGAAGTGATCGACACAGAGATTGCCCTGGCAGGCGATGTCGCCCCCAAGAGCAACCCGGCGGCGAGGAACGCCGCGAGGCAGAATCGCATTGTGGTAAGGGTCATTAGCGGCTCCTCGAAATCCAATCGTACCGGCGTCGAGTGGCCCTGGCCTTGGCGGCAGAAGCAACCGACGCAGTCTCGGGCTCAGTAAGCCATGAGTCTATTCGCCCCTATCACGGTCAAGGGAATATCGAGGGAAACCGACACTTTCATCAAAAACTTACCTAAACAGCACCTTCCCCAATGCAACACGCCCACGCGATATCAATCGAGATACCGTGTGGGCGTGCGTTTTTGTCACATCCGATCCAGACTGCCCGCGACACCGCTTAGACGGCAGTGTCGCCGCTCTCGCCGGTGCGAATGCGAATCGCGCCCGACAAGTCGGTGACGAAGATCTTGCCGTCGCCGACCTGACCCGTGCGAGCCGAGTTCAAGATCGCGTCGATCACCGTCTGGGCGTTGGCGTCCGAGACCACGACCTCGATCTTCGACTTGGGAATGAACTCGACGGCGTATTCAGTGCCGCGGTAGGTTTCCATGTGTCCCTTTTGACGGCCAAACCCGCGGACGTCGGTCACTGTCATACCCTGGACGCCCTTTGCGTTCAGCGCGTCTTTGACTTCTTCCACCTTGAAATGGCGGACGATGGCTTCGATCTTCTTCATGACTAGAGCCCTTTACGATGGAGGTTGCCTAGGGCCGTTGGCCGCGGGCAGGTAATTTGTTTTGCGCTTCCTGGCGTTTCGCACCCCGACGCCGCCATCGTCGCGTGCTTCCGTGGGCCACTTAAAGCAACAGTCGTGCCAAGCGTCTCGACCGGCCGCGGCCGCGCACCAGTTCGTGGCGCAACTCATTATCCAACGATAGCTTGCAAACGTGCCGGGGCCCGCGAGCAGCGAGCCGCGAGGTCTGGCTCGATTTGCGCAAGCGCGACTGGCAGACCGGGCAAACGCCTCTGACCGAGCCGCACCAAAAGGCCGAATTTGCCCGGCATTTTCGCGGTTCTTAGAGCGATTCGCGCTGCTGCGACGCCAGTCACAAGAATGTGACAAATCGCCGGCAAGACTTAACGGAAACTGCCGCCGTCCAGATGATGCTTCTTCATTAATCGATACAACGTGCCCCGGGGCAGCTTGGCCTCGAGCGCGGCGGTGCGCACGTCGCCGTGGTGGCGGACGAGCAGATCGCTCAAATACTGATGTTCGAAGCGTGTTAAATGCTCGTCGCGCAAGTCGAAATAACCCACGGCCCCAGTCGAGCGTCCCTCGCCGGCGGCCGCCACCAGATCGTCGGGCAGGTCGTCCAGGCCAATCATCGGCCCCTTGGCCAGGGCGATTCCCCGCCGAATCACGTTTTGCAACTCGCGCACGTTGCCCGGCCAACGATATTGGGCCAACACCTGGTAGGCTTCGGGCGTAATGCTTTTGACACTCCGGCCCATCTCGCGGCCGTAGCGTTGGGCCATGTATTCGGCCAGCAAACCGATGTCGTCGCCCCGCTCGCGCAGCGGCGGCAAATCGATCCGCACGACATTAATGCGGTAGTACAAGTCCTGGCGGAACTGCTGCTGGCGGATCATTTCGTCCAGATTGCGGGCCGTGGCGGCCACGATCCGCACGTCCACGTCGATTTCCTCGCGGCCGCCTACCCTGCGAATCTTGCGCTCTTGCAGCGTTCGCAGCAACTTGGCTTGCAGCAGCAGCGGCAACTCCCCCAATTCGTCCAGAAAGAAAGTCCCGCTGTCGGCAAATTCCAGCAAACCAATCCGCCGACTTTCGGCCCCCGTGAACGAGCCTTTTTCGTGTCCGAAGAACTCGCTCTCGAGCAGGCTGTCGGGAATGGCGCCACAGTCGACCGGCACGAAGGGGCCATGGGCTCGCCGGCTGCGGCGGTGAATGCTGCGCGCCACCAGTTCCTTGCCCGTGCCAGTCTCGCCGACCACGAGCACATCGACGTCCGAGTGTGCAACCTGCTCGATGGTGTCGAACACCTTGCGCATGGCGGGGCAGGCGCCGATGATGTCGTCGAACGTATAGGGCCGCTCGACTTGCCGCCGCAACAGTTCGTATTCGGCCTCGATCCTTTTTTCGCCCAGTAGCCGCGCCGCGCTCGTGGCCAACACTTGGGGATCGACGGGCTTGGTCAAGTAATCGCCAGCCCCCAGGCGCAAACAGGCCGTGGCCGTGTCGAGGCTTGGCGTGGCTGTCACCGCAATCATCGGCAGCTCGGCGTCGATCTGCCGGGCAGAGTGCAATAGCGCCACACCGTCGGACTGGGGCGTCGACACGTCGACCACCAGCAGGTCGAATGAGTGCGATCGCAGCTCGTCGAGAGCCGCCGAGGTAGCCAATACCTCGTGAAACTCGGGGGCCTCGAGCACATCGAGCGCGGACCGGTACGACGCCGTCGCCACCGGGTCGGCATCGACAATCAGAATGCGGGGTTTCCTCATACCAGGCGCATCGCCAGAGGGGGCTCAAGCATAAACAGCACAAGCTACCTGCGCGCGGTCCGCCTGAATCGGCGCATCTGACTAGCTTTAGCCACAGCGCGCCCCTCGTCAATCGAAGTTGACGCCAAAACGGCCAAAATGTGCAGTCTTGGCCGCCTGGATGCATGCCCCCAGGGCTTGGTTTATACTGGGGGGCTGCCGCCGAGCGAAAACCCGCTCCGCTGGCACCCCACCGCAAACCTTGCACAACTTCTTCTCCGACCCCCGCGAGGCCTCCCCAACCATGAACTGGCTGCCTGCTACCCGGCACTTGACGCTGCTTGCCGCTCCCCTGGCTCTGACCGGCTCAGCCCTGCTGGCCGCCGATCCCCCGGCCAATGCCGACCGCTTCACGCCGCAGCCAGGCTTTGTCGTCCAGGAAGTGATTGAACCAGGCGCCGCCGGCTCGCTCGTGGCCATGTCATTTACCGAGTCGGGCGATATCCTGGCCTCGCGCGAGCAAGGCCCGCTCGTCTTGCTGCGCGACAAGGATCACGACGGCAAGTTCGAAACCATTTCGACCTTTTGCGACAAAGTGAAGAACTGCCAGGGCATCCTGCCCCTCGGCCCGCACGTATTCGCCGTGGGCGATGGCGCCGACCGGGCGGCCTTTTACCGTTTGACCGACGCCGACGGCGACGGCGTCGCCGAAAAGGTCGAAACCCTGTTCAAGTTCAAAGGGGGCATGGGCGAGCATGGCCCTCACGCACCCGTGTTGGGCCCCGACGGTTTGATCTACATCATGATCGGCAACCACGCCTTCGTGCAGCCCGAAGTCGCCGCCAGCAGCCCGCACCACCACTACTACGATGCCGAACTGATTACGCCGAAGTACGAGGACGCCAACGGCCACGCGGCCGGCATCAAGGCGCCTGGCGGCACCGTGGTCCGCACCGACGTCAACGGCAGCTTTATCGAATTGTTCCTGGGCGGGTTCCGCAATGCTTACGACCACGCCTTCAATCGCGACGGCGAACTGTTCACGTTCGATTCCGACATGGAATGGGACGTGGCTCTGCCGTGGTACCGCCCCACTCGGGTCAATCACCTGATTCCCGGCGCCGAGTTCGGCTGGCGGAGCGGCTGGTCGAAGTGGCCAGCCTATTACGTCGACAGCTTGCCGGCCACGATCGATATTGGCCGCGGTTCGCCGACGGGGGTCGAATTCTACGATCACCATCGCTTTCCTAAGAAGTACGACGGCGCCTTCTTCATGTGCGACTGGTCGCAAGGCAGAATTCTGGCCGTGACCCTGACGCCGGAGCGCGGCAGCTATCAGGGCACCAGCGAAATCTTCCTCGAAGGCCGTCCGCTCAATTGTTCCGATATTGCCGTGGGCCCCGACGGTTGGCTCTACTTCTGCGTCGGTGCCGCGGCACCGCCGGTTCGGTGTTCCGCATCGTGACGGCCGATGCCAAGGCTGGCGCACCCACGGCCGATACCAGCCGCGGCCCAGTCGCCGCCGCGCTC
>CAZPED010000308.1:0-5466 GCA_964585335.1 uncultured Planctomycetaceae bacterium
ACCAGCTCGTCGGCCGGAACCCTGGCCTCCTCAAACTTGGGGGGAGGGTCGACCAGCATGGCCAGCTGTTCGGCCGGAGCGACCGTGAGGGAGCGCAGGGCCTCGACATCGGCCGGGTCGAGCATGTCGGCCAGGCTGCCCGGGACGGCCGGCGCAACGGTCTCGGCCGGCCCGAGGGTCTCGGCCAGCGCAGTCGCCAGGGGTGTTTGTTCGTGGCCGCGTGCGACGCTCAGCCCCAGACCGAGACCGCAGCCGACCAGTACCAGGCTCAAGTGATAAAGCGATCGTTGCATCATTGCTGAAATTCCCTCGGTGCCAATGAAAACCACTCGCGCTGGCCAGCCTCTGGGATTGGCTGGCGACGGGTCCGCCCTGTTCCGTGAGTTGGAAGACCCGTCCGTGGGATGGGATGGCGTTGGGTTAGTTGTCCCAACGAGCGAGAACGAATATGGTGCCAAACGCGCTGATAGCACGCAATGGGCCGGTTGGGGCGAGTTTGCTGATTGCGCGATATTTCCGGCTAGGGGGCCACGATTTCCCGGGGAATTCGCCCGGGGGCCAAATCGACTACATCAATCCCCTGAATCAGGGTGGCCTTGGCAGGGGCGGCGACATAAGACGTAGCCACTAAAGGCCTTTTGTGTTATCAAATGCGTGCCGGCCTTAAACGGAGTTGTTTACCTAATCGTTAAGGAGCCTTGCCATGCGGACCCAACTTCGCTGTGTCGTTACGGTGGCGGCCGTTTCCATAGCCTGCCTGTCCGCCGCATCCGTCCGGGCCGATGTCTCAACCGAGCCGGCCCGCGCTGCCTTGGCGAAGTTCCAGGCCTGGCTCGATGCCGGCCCCTATGGCACCGCTTGGGCCACGTATCTGAAGCTCGCGCCGCTGGGGCCCGAGCTCGAAAAAGGGGACAAGGCCGATGCGGCCGTGATCGACGGCGTATTGAAGAAGCTCAACAGCGGCGCCCCGGGGCTGGAACTTCCCCAGTTCGCGCCACTGCGCGAGGCCCTGGCCGCCCTTTCCGACCAGCTGGCCGTGGCTCAAATCGGCGACCTGGCGGAGGCCGCGGCCAAGGCCGAGGGCGCGTTTCAGCCCCCCACCGAGCAGCAAGTGGCCGCCGACAAGGCCGCCCTGGCGGCCGCCGCCGAAAAGCTCGGCAAGTATCTGAGCGGAGCCAACGGCAAAGCCTGGAAAAAGTATCTGCACTGGGCCGACCTTGAAAGCCAGCTCAAGGCCGAGACCCCCGACACCGATCAGCTCAAAACGATCGCCCAGCTCTACATGGCCGACCAGGTCGGGCTCGAACTGCCCGTGTTCGCCAATGTGGGCACGCGCGTCGAAGCCTATTGGAACGCGCTGGCCGCGCGCAAAGATGACGCCAAGACGCAGTACGTTGAACAGATCAAGGCGCTCGCCGACGAGTTGAAGCAATACGCCGCCGCGCCCACCGAGGAGCTGTCCCATGCAATCGGCAATCGGTTGGGCTGGCTGACCAGCGCCAACCAGGTGGCCACGCTGGTCCACGCCATTCGCTCGAAGTATGCCCAACCGAACTTCCACGCCCGCGTGTCCGAACGGCTGGTAGCCGCCGGCATCGATCAGCCGGTGGACGAAACGGCGCCGGTCACCGACAACATTCTCGGCACGTCGATCTCGGGCACGGGCCACACGGTCGGCAAGCTCAGCCTGCAGCTGATTCCCAATCCGAACAAGGCCGAGCTGGAAACCATCCTCAACGGCACGGTCGAAACCAAGACCGTGGGCTACAACGGTCCCGCGACCATCTATGCCTCGGGAGCCACGGCCATCGTGGGGCGCAAGCGCATCGTGTTCGACGAGAACGGCGTGGCCAGCTATCCGGCCACGGCCACGGCCAACACGCGCACCCAGATCAACGGCGTGGCCGCCGGCCGCTCGGGCTCGGGCCTCGTGCAACGGATCGCCAACAACCGCGTCTACGAAAGCAAGTCGGAAGCCGAGCAGATCGGCGCCCAGCACGCCGCCGCCCGGGTGCGGAAGCGCGTCGAGGCCCAGGCCGACGCCCAATTGGGCAAGACGCATTGGAACTACGTGAACAAAGTGCGTAATCCGCTGCTGCGGCGGCGCGAGTTTCCCTCGCTGCTCAAGCTGAGCACCACCGACAACGAAATGCTGGTGACGGCGCTACAGGCCAATCGCTCGCAACTGGGGGCGCCCACGGCCCCGCCGGCCATCACGGTCGAAAACGACATGGCCGTTCAGGTACACGAGTCGGCTGTGAACAACCTAGCGCAGGCCCTGCTGGGGGGCGTCACGCTTAAAGAAGAGGACGTGCAGAAGAAGGCCGTCGACATTCTGGGCAAGTTGCCCGAGCAGCTCAAAAGCGAAGAGGACCGCGATCCCTGGTCGATCACCTTTGCTCGGGTGCGGCCGGTCACGGTCAAGTTTACCGACGGCGGCTTTCAGGTCACGGTGCGTGGCCAGCGTTATACGTCGGGCGAGCGCGAGTTTCGGGCCATGAATGTGACGGCCGATTACAAGATCGAACAGAACGGCAACGGTGCCAAAGCCATTCGCCAGGGTGACTTGCACATCGTGCCGCCGCGGTTCGTCGAGGGCAAGACGCGGCTGTCGACCCAGGAAGTGACGCTCAAGACCCTGCTGCAGCGGAAATTTGGTAGACTGTTCGAACCGGAGATCAAGAGCGAGGGGCTCGTGCTGCCTGGTCGCTGGCGGGAGGCTGGCAGGCTCGACCTCAAGCAGATGCAATCGACCGGCGGCTGGCTGGTCCTGGCGTGGATCGAAAGCGGTGTGCCCGCCCCGCCCGAGGACAAAGTCGCTCACAGCGGCCCTTGAGCCGCGAGCGACCGCCAGCCGATATTTCACTCATTCGGCTGACGTGAAGCGAGGACGCCATGAGCCAAAACGTCGATATCGAATTTGAATGCCTGCCGTTGCGCTCCGTGGGGCGATTGGATATTCCGATCGACGCGTCGCCCAAGTACCGCGCCCGTTGCGAGCGGATCTTGCACGCCATCGAAACGCACGGCTCGCACAACACGTATTTCCTCTACAACGGAAAGTGCACGTTCCACCTGACTAACCAGCCCGAACTGGGGATGGTGCAGTTTGGCTTCGACGGCACGGCCCTGACCGACGAGAGCGACCGCAAGACGCTGCGCTGCGACCTGGCCATTACCCTGGAGCGGGAAACCTGCGATTGGCTGACCGCTCCGGCCACGGCCTGGCTCACCGAAACCGTCAGCCAGGCGGTCCGCGCCGAATTCGATCTGTTCATCGCCGCCGGCGACCTGGAACAGACCATCAAACGGATCGAGAAGCTGCAAGCCGCGAGCGACGAGCGCGGCGGCTACGTGGGCATGTACTTGTAGACTTGCGTCGCCGCTGCAGACCGGCTCGGCGCCAGGCGCTGTGGTTGCCTATGACGGCAGTTCATTTGCCGTAGGCCGACAGAATGGCGTCGGCCCGCGCACGCTGGGCATCGCTCATCGTCAGCCGCTGCGAATGAGCCTCGGGAGGAGCGCCCGGGGCGGCCAGCACCTCGTTGCCCAGCGCCGAACCAATGCGATGCTGTTCCAGCTCCGCCAGAAACGCTCGCTCGGCGTCGTCGAGCAGGCCGGCGCGCTCCAGATCGGTCAAACGAAGTACGCGGTCGACGTCGGCCGTGACCAGCCCTTGTTCGTGCAATGAATCGATCGACATGACGTTGGCTCCCAGCACTGCGTGTCATAAATCCCGAGCGATGGCGAGGGCGCCTCTGCGCGGGGCGCGGCCAGCCTGCGATCAAAATGCAAACGCCGGGCCGTGGCGCGAACGATCGAATCGTGAACTTTGGCACGAAGTCGCTGTGTCTTCTGGGCCAAGCACTTAGCGTGTTCTGGCGCGGGCAGCAGCCCAGCGCCTCTCAGCGCGCCAGCTGGCGGAAACTTTCCAGCTGCTGCTGCCAGGCACGCTCCAGCTCGCGCACCTTGTCGGGCTCGGCCGAGGCCAGGTCGTGCCGTTCGCTGCGGTCGGCCGCCAGGTTATAGAGTTCCCAGGCCCCGCCCTGCTCGCTCACCAGCTTCCAATCGCCCACGCGCACGGCGCGGTTGCCCGAGTGGAACCACCACAGCAGTTCGTGCGACACGGTGCCGTCCTCCGCGAACAGTGGCGCCAGGCTGCGCCCCGGCGCGGGCGGAATCGGCTGGTCGCGCCAAGTGGCCGGCTTGCTCGAGCCGGAGACTTCCAGAATGGTCGGCACGAGGTCGATCAGGTGGGCCGGGTTGCGCCGCAACTGACCCCGCGCCGCGATGCCGCGCGGCCAGTGCAAAATGAGCGGCGTGGAAATGCCCCCTTCGTGTACGAAGATCTTCGACCGCCGCAGGGGCGCATTGGCCAGGTTGGCCCAGCCGGGCTCCAGGCACAAGTACGAATGCCAGGAGCCCGGCGGCGCGGCCGGATCGTGCCCGTCGCCGCGGAGAATCTTTTCGGCGCTGGCGCCGTTATCGCTCATGAACAGCACCAGCGTGTTTTCGGCAGCGCCCATGGCCTCGAGCTGCGTTAGCACCCGGCCGATCTCGCGGTCCATGCGGTCGACCATCGCGGCGTGGATTGCCATGCGGATTTGCCAGGCGGCGCGCTCGTCGTCCGAGAGCGAGTCCCAGGCGGGCACCCCCGGCGTGCGCTCCGAGAGCTCGCAATCGACGATTCCCAGCTTTCGGATCCGCTCGAGCCGCTCGCGGCGTAGCACGTCCCAGCCGGCGCTATAGCGGTCGCGGTAGCGGGCAATGTCCTCCGGCAGCGCGTGCAGCGGAAAGTGTGGACAGGTGAATGCCAGGTAATGAAAGAACGGCTGCGCGGCATGCTCGGCGGCGTGCTGCTCGAGGCACTTGATCGCGTGGTCGGCGATGGCCACCGTGGCGTAGTAGCCGCTGTCGGGCTTGACGGGGGGCAGCCGCTGGTCGTCTTCGTAATGTTCGCGCGGCGAGAAGAAACGATCCTGGTCTTGCACGAAGTATGAATGATCGAAGCCTCCGACCAGCGGCATGCCGTCGACGTGCCACTTGCCCGAGTGGTAGGAGCGGTAACCTTGCGGCTTGAGAAACTCTGGCAGCAGGGGCGCCCAGGCGGGGCGCGTGCCGCCACCGCCGCCCCCCAGGCCCGGAATCTCGTCGCGGCGCACGGCCTGCGCGTAGTAGCCGGTCAGAATCGCCGCCCGCGAGGGCCAGCAGCGGGCCGTGTTATAGAATTGCGTCAGCCGCAAACCGCCGGCCGCCAGGCGGTCGAGGTTGGGCGTGGCAATCTCGCCGCCGTAGCAGCCGATGTCCGAGTAGCCCAAGTCGTCGGCAAGGATCAGCACGATGTTCGGCCGACTTGTGTTTTCGGCAGAAAATGCCTTATAATTCGCAGAATTGATGGCGACCGTCGTGCAGGTCATGGCCGCGAGTGTAGTAATTCTGTGTAGTAAATTCACGGCACTTGATCTC
>CAZPED010000309.1:0-5443 GCA_964585335.1 uncultured Planctomycetaceae bacterium
CCTCGGCCTTGCCGGCCACGATGGTCGTGCCGGCATAGACCATGTTGCGCCGCTCGGCCAGCGGGGTGTCGGCGTCGGGCAAGGTGTCGGCCGACTTGTCGACCGCCGTCGATTCGCCCGTGAGCGCCGACTCCTGGGCCCCCAGCCGAGCTGCGTCGACCAGTCGGGCGTCGGCCGGCACGTGGTCGCCGCTTTCCAAGTGGATCAGGTCGCCGGGAACCAACTGCTGAGCCGGAATGCTCTGAAGCTGGCCCTCGCGGATCGCCCGGGCCATGGGCGCGGAAAACTCCTTGAGGGCCAACAATGCCCGCCGCGAGCGGTCTTCCTGGAGGAAGCCCAGTACGCCGTTGAGCAGCACAATCGCCAGAATAGCGATCGTATCAGCCCATTCGGCCAGGGCCCCCGAAACGATGGCGGCCCCGACCAGCAGCCAAACCACGGCCGATCGAAACTGCTCGAGAAACAAGCGCCAGCGGGGCGTGGGTGGCGCGTGGGCAATTTCGTTCAGTCCCCACCTGGCCTGGCGCCGTTCGACTTCCGCGTCGTCCAGTCCGCGGCCGCTGATGCCCAGGTAGCGGTGAATCTCGCCGGGTTCCAGGGCATGAAAAGCGGGCGGGGCAGCCTGCCGGCCGGGCGTTGTTGGCAAGTCGCTATCCATAAGTGGTCATTGCTGCGGCCAACTGCCGACCGCCCTGGCCGACGCGATTACAATCGTTACACTGTCAGCTACGTTTCCATCTCTCCGACATCCGACAGCGCCTGACGCAGTTCTGCGCCCATGAACGCCAGCCCTTCGCCCCGTGGCTCGATGAATGCGGCGCCGCATCCTTCGGAAATCACGGCCCTCGACCGCCGCTTAGCTTTTCTCGAACTGGACGAAGCCGACCGCGAGCGATTGCGCCTGCTTGCCGAGCGTTTGCGGCAGGCCGGCCCCGAGTTCGTCGAGGTATTCTATCGCCACCTGTTCTCATTTGAAGAGACCGCCCGGTTTTTGCAGGATCCGGCGCTGGTTCAACGACTCAAGCAAGCCCAGCAATCGCATCTCGAGTCGATGCTCGAGGCCAATTGGAACGAGGCCTACGTCGACCGGCGTTATCGCGTGGGCGATGCCCACGCACAGGTCGGCATCAGTCCGCAGATCTTCCTGGTCGCCTACAACAAATACCTGCAATTCTGCATCGACAAGCTGTCGGCCGATGCTGGCCCGCAGCAGAAACAACTTTGCCGCCAGATGCTCTCGCTGCAAAAGGCGGTGTTCCTCGACATCAGCCTGACGCTCGAGGCCTACTTCACCCAGGCCACGCAAAGCCTGCGGCAGGCGCTCGATCTGGTCTACAAGGCCAACACCGAATTGCGGCAGTTTGCCCAGCTGACGTCACACGACTTGAAAACGCCGCTGGCCACGATGGCCAACTTGTGCGACGAGGCCATGGACGAGTTTGGCGAGCAAATGCCCGCCGAGGCGCTCAAGCTGATCGAGTCGGCTCGCAACCGTGCCTTTCGCATGAGCTCCACGATCGACGAGCTGCTGAGTTCGACCATGTCGCTCCACATGGAGCAAACCCAGTCCGAAGTATCGCTCGACCAGACGCTTTCCGAAGCAATCGACCAGGTGCGCCCTGCCGCCGACCAGAAGTCGATCACGATCGACGTCAGCGAGGGAATACCGCCCGTGCTTGGCGACCGGGCCCGCTTGCGCGAGGTGTTTTACAACTTGCTGTCCAACGCCATCAAGTTCATCGACAAGCCCAAGGGCCTGATCGAGGTTCACTACAAAGTCATCGACGACGAGTGCGTCGTTTCGGTCGCCGACAATGGCAGCGGCATTCCGCCCGAGGAGCTCTCGCGCGTGTTCGTGCCGTTCCGCCGGCTCCCTTCGCACCGCGGCGTGCCCGGCTCGGGCCTGGGGCTGTATTTCGCCAAGACCATGGTCGAGCAGCAGCACGGCCGGATCTGGGTGGAATCCGAAGTGGGCAAAGGCAGCCGGTTTCGCGTCGCGCTCAAGCTGGCTGGCCGCTCGCGCAAGCCCGGCTAGTCGTCTGCGCGGCAGGCCGGCCTTGCGCTACGAGGCCGTGGCAATCACGACCAGCAGCGAGACAATGCTGAGCAACAGCCCCGTTGAAATGAGCGCCACGAGCACCAACGACACGCTCCGGCCGGCCAGCAGATCTTCCTCGATCATTTGCTGGCGGTCGGCGGCGCTGAATTTATCCCAGGCCGTATGTTCGCGGTGCCCCAAATACCAGCCGAGCTTGTCGAGCGTCGAAGAATTTCGGTTGACGGTGGCCATGAGCTGCCAACTCCACAGTGATCGCGGTAACCGGGCAAGACACGTCGCCTCGCCTCGTCGGCGATTTGAAAAGCATCCGCCGTGCCACGGCGGACGCAACGGCCTGAAGGCCAGTTTGTTCTGGCATTAAGGCTTTTCCCGAAAAGCCCTTGCGAGAATCACCTCGACATTCGCACGCGCCGACCGAGGCGAGCGGTCTGTGGCCCGCCCGCACGGGCGCGCACGGCACATGTGTCGGCCGGCCGCAGGGCACGCGCGAACACGACTGCCGCGGCCTCATCAAAAGCAGAAACGCGCTGCCTTGGCGGCGCGTTTCGCGGGGCAGCTTTTCGATCGGCACTCGGCCTTTACTGGCCGTTGTGACCGTTACTCACCGATTCCGAAACGGCTTCGATGTGATACTTCTCGAGCAGCCGGTACAAGCTGCGGCGATTGATGCCCAGCGCACGGGCCGCGCGGGCCTTGTTGCCCCGTTCGCGCCGCAAGATTTCGATAATGTGCGCCCGCTGGATTTCCGACAAGTGATCGCCATCGGTGACGACCGCGGCCATCGGCCGACTCACCACCTGGCCGCTCGCCCCGGCCACCTCGCGCGGCAGATCAGCCAGCCGAATGCAATTGTTTTCGGACATGATCTGGGCACGCTCGACCGCGTTGAATAGTTGACGCACGTTGCCGGGCCAGCGATAGTTCTCCAGGGCCTGCAAGGCGGCGGGCTCGATGGACCAATCAGGCCCCAGCGCACGCTGGACCAGCAAAGGAATATCTCCCTTGCGATCGCGCAGCGGCGGCAGCTGCAGCGACATTACGTTGATACGGTAGTACAGGTCTTCGCGAAACCGTCCTTCGGCGACTTCCTTTTCCATGTCGCGGTTCGTGGCGGCCAGCAGACGCACGTCCACGCGCCGCTCTTTGACCGAGCCGATCCGGCGCATCGAACCGTCTTCGAGCACCCGCAGCAGCTTGGCTTGCAGCGGTCCGGCCAACTCGCCAATCTCGTCAATGAACAACGTGCCGCCGTCGGCGACCTCGAATAACCCCGGCTTGGCGGAAACTGCGCCGGTGAATGCGCCCTTCTCATGACCGAACAACTCGCTTTCGAGCAACGACTCGGGCAGGGCGGCGCAATTGATCACGACCATCGGCTTGTTGGCCCGGCCGCTGGCCCGTTGCAGGGCCTTGGCCACCAGTTCCTTGCCGGTGCCGCTCTCGCCTTGAATGAGAATCGCCTTATCGGTCGGGCCGGCACGCTGAATCAGGCGGAACACCTCTTGCATGGCCGCCGACTGGCCAACGATTTCCGGCTCGGGCTGAGCGCGGCTGAGCACCTCTTTCAACTGCACGTTTTCCTTGCGCAGTTCACGGCGCTCATAGGCTTTTTCGATCAGGATTTCGAGTTCGGCTAGCGGGAACGGCTTGGTGAGAAAATCGTAGGCCCCCAGCTTCATGGCCTGCACGGCCGTTTCGATGGTCCCTTGGCCGGTCAACATAATCACTTCGCTTTCGGGGTGCATGAGCTTGAGTTGCTCGAGCACCTGAATGCCGGACATGCCGGGCATGACCATGTCGAGGACGACTACGTCGAACTGCCGTAGTGAGGCCAGCTGCAGGGCCTGCTCGCCGTGGGTCGCCTCTTGGACGCGGAAACCCCGACGCATGAATCGTCGAGCTACCGTTTCGCGGAAATCGGGGTCATCGTCGACGAGCAAAAGGTCGATCTTGGTAGGTTCAAAGGCCATGGCAGAGTGCACCTGAAGCTAAGTTTGGACGCCGGGCTGACCAACCTTCAGCAAGGGCCATGCCACGAGCAGGCACGGAGCGCAACCCCTTTGTTTCTGGTGATTTTGGCCAATTGACGACCGCGCGCCATGCGGCAGCATCGCACGCCGCTGTGCGGCACACGCGGCAAGCGAGCGATTACGCACGCACCCAGAGTCTACCCTCCAGTGCCCCCAAAGGCCTCTGCCAATTCCAAATCGAGCCAAAAAGCCGCCCCAGAAAATGGTTTAGGGTTTGCCCAGCCGTCGAGCGGGCTGGTCGGGCACCCGGTTTGCTTTTCCCCAAGCTGGGTCGCAAGGCCCGACTGTCGCGTCTGGTCACGACGATCCCAAAAAGCCAAAGGAGTTCCGCCATGTTCCGACGTTTTGCCACGATCGCCGCTGTGGCTCTGGTTGCCTGCCTCGGCCTGTCCGCTTCCGGACGCGCCGAACCTCGCGACGATTTGCGCGACTTCATGCGGGCCAAGCTCAAGCATTCGCAGAACGTATTGGAAGGCCTCGTCCTAGGCGACTTTGACAAAATTGCCAAAGGGGCCCAGGAAATGAGCTTGCTCAGTCTGGCCGCCAGCTGGCAAGTACTGCAAACGCCCGAGTACTTGGACTACAGCCGTAAGTTTCGCGCGGCCGCCGACCAACTGAGTGAAACCGCCCGCAAACGGAACCTCGACGAAGCGACCGTGGCTTACAACCGCTTGACCACCCGTTGCGTGGAATGTCATAAGTACGTGCGCGACGCGCGAATGGCCAAGGCGGGCAAGTAACACGTTAGCGATCTTTCCGACAGGACTTGGGTACGAAACCATGCGAGTGTTCATCGCGGTCGACGGTTCCGAGGGCTCGTTCGAGGCAATCCGCCAGGTGGCGCCGCTGCTGCGGCCCGACCGCGACCAGTTGGCGCTATTCTGTCGGCCGCCCCAGGTGCGCGTGGGGGGCAATCAGACCGATGAAGTGCTGGCCAAAGCCCGCGAAGCCCTGGCCGGAGCCATCTTTGCCGAGGCCGACAAGCACTTGCCCGCCCAGTGGTCCGCCAAGCGCGAGACGATCGTCGGGCACCACGACCCGCGGCATGGTATTGTGGTCGCCGCCGAGCAGTGGGAAGCCGAACTAATCGTCATGGGCGCCCGCGGGCTCAGCATGTTCGAGCGGCTGTTGTTGGGCAGCGTGTCGCGCGCCGTGGTGCACGCGTCGAAGGTTCCGGTGTGGATTGCCCGCCCCCGCTCCCAGGCCGGCCAGGCTCGCCGGGTGCTCTTGGCCTGCGAGAATGCCCAGTGGGTTGCGTGGCCCGCCGAACTGCTGGGCAAGCTGTCGTGGCCCGCGGGCAGCCGCTTTACGCTGCTCACCATTTGCACGTCGATGTTCGCCGGCAGGGTTCCCG
>CAZPED010000310.1:0-5440 GCA_964585335.1 uncultured Planctomycetaceae bacterium
GACCAGATTCGCCCGCGCGGGCCGCCCTGCCGCCGGCCCTGGCCGAAACGCTTGCCGGCGGGCTGGCCAACGCCGACCTGACGGGGCGGCTGACGTATCATCGGCACGACGACCTGATGGCCCCGATCGCCAGCGGCTCGTGCCTGACCGCGGGCATGGTGATTTGCCCTTGCTCGGGAAGCACGCTGGGTGCGGTCGTGCACGGCACGGGCGAAAACCTGATCCATCGGGCCGCCAGCGTGCATTTGAAGGAGCGGCGCAAGCTGGTCGTCGTGCCGCGCGAAACGCCCCTTTCCACAATTCAACTCGAAAACATGCGGCGGGCGGCCGAAGCCGGCGCCGTCGTTTTACCGGCCATGCCGGGTTTCTATCACGGGGTCAACGGCATTGGCGACCTGGTCGATTTCGTGGTCGCCCGAATCTGCGATCAACTGGGCATCGACAACAGCCTGATGCATCGCTGGGGCAGCTCATCGTGTTAAAGCGTCTGCGCGAAATCCTGGAAATGATCCGCTTTAGCCACACGGTCTTTGCGCTCCCCTTTGCGCTGCTGGCCGCCGTGATGGCCTGGACCTTGGGCGCGCGGAGCACGCCCAGCGTGTCGTGGCGGTGGCAGGAGTTGGTCGGCATTGTGCTGTGCATGGTCATGGCCCGCAGCGCGGCGATGGCCTTTAACCGGATTGCCGATTGGAAGCTCGACGCGCAAAACCCGCGGACACAAATGCGGCACATCCCGGCCGGCACGTTGTCGGTGGGCAGCGTGGTGGCGTTTGCAGTCGTCTGCGCGCTGGGCTTTATCGCGGCCACGCTTGTCTTTCTACCAAACCGGCTGCCGGTTTACTTGTCGGTGCCGGTGTTGCTGTTTTTGCTGGGCTACAGTTTGAGCAAACGCTTTACGGCGGCGGCCCATTTTTGGCTGGGCGCGGCGCTGATGCTGGCGCCGATCTCGGCTTGGATTGCCATCCGGGGCGAGCGGGTGCTGGCCCAGCCAGGCGACCTGTTGCCGGCGCTCGTGCTGGGGGGCGCCGTGCTATTGTGGGTCGCAGGGTTCGACATCATCTACGCTTGCCAGGACGTGGCGTTCGATCGACAGGCAGGTTTGCACAGCGTGCCCGTGCGGCTGGGCGTGGCCGGCGCACTGCGGCTGGCAGCGGTCTGCCACTTGGGCATGATCGTGCTGTTGGCACTATTGCCCGTGGTTTATCCGCAGCTGGGCTGGATTTATATGACGGGTATTGGCGCTGTGGCCCTGCTGCTGGCGTACGAACACTACCTGGTTCGGCCCGACGATTTGACCCGGGTCAACGTTGCGTTCTTCCAGGTAAATGCGGTTGTCAGCCTGGGGCTGTTGGCCATTGCCAGCTTGGACTTGTTCGCTTCGGCCAAGCTGTTAGGCTAATCGAATAGCCTTAGGCGCGTGCTGAAACTCAGACGATTTAGAAACGACGGGCACTGCGAGCCATGATTCGATCCACGGAACCCACGCTGCAGTCGATTCGCGAAAAGGTCGAGGCCGGCCAGCGCCTGACGCTCGACGAGGGCATCTATCTCTATCGCCCGGACGTGCCGCTGGCCGAAGTGGGCGAGCTGGCCAATCTGGTGCGCGAGCGCAAGAACGGCAACCGCGCCTTTTACAACATCAACACGCACCTGAACCCGACGAACGTCTGCGTCTACCGCTGCGTGTTCTGCGCCTTTCGCGCCGACCTGCGGAGCCCCAAAGGCTACCTGATGAGCGACGAGCAGATTCTGGCACGGGGCCAGGAGGCCGTCGATTGCGGCGCCACCGAGATGCACATCGTCGGCGGGCTGCACCACCAGATGAAGTACGAGTGGTATGTCAATCTCGTCCGGATTCTGCACGAGGCCTATCCGCGGCTGCACCTCAAGGCCTGGACGGGCGTCGAGCTCGACTGGTTCTGCCGCATGACGGGGCGCGACATTCGCTCGATTCTTGAGGAACTGGTCGACGCCGGACTGGGCAGCTTGCCCGGCGGCGGTGCTGAAATCTTTCATCCGGAAGTCCGCGACCAGATCTGCGAGCACAAGGCCGACGCCGGCCGCTGGATCGACATTCACCGCACGGCCCATCAATTGGGGCTGCGGACGAATGCCACGATGCTCTACGGGCACATCGAAAATGCCTTCCACCGGGTCGACCATCTCGTTCGGCTGCGCGAGCTGCAGGACGAAACCGGTGGCTTCCAGACATTCATCCCCTTGGCATTCCACCCCGACAATACCGGGCTGAGCCACATCAAGAAGCCTTCGGGCCTGCTGGACCTGCGCACCGTGGCAGTTAGCCGGCTGATGCTCGACAACTTCGACCACATCAAGGCCTACTGGATCATGCTGGGCATTGGCACGGCGCAAACGGCGCTGGCCTACGGGGCTGACGACTTGGACGGCACCGTGCGGCACGAGCTGATCTATCACGACGCCGGAGCCACGACGCCCGAGGCCTTGACCGTTGAGGAGATCTGCCGGCTCATTATCGAGGCCGGCCGCGAGCCGATTGAGCGCGACACGCTGTATCATCGCGTGATTCGCGAGGGCAGCGACTGGCATACGGCCGAGCACCTGGTGGCCGGTTAGAGCCATCGCGGCCAGGATCTTTCCGACGCTGGCGGGCGATTCCGCTTGCGTTTACGCGTTGCGCGCGTGCTAATAGACGCCTATGGCGGCCGGCGCGGATCCACCCTTCGACTTCGACTTCCTGATCGTCGGATCGGGTTTTGGCGGCAGCGTCAGCGCGCTGCGGTTGGCCGAAAAAGGCTACACGGTGGGCGTGCTCGAACGCGGCAAACGCTGGCGGGCCGAGGATTTTCCGAAGACCAACTGGAACGTCCGCAAATACCTGTGGGCGCCGCTGCTGCGCTGCTTTGGCATTCAAGCGATCACGGTGCTGAGCGACGTGATGGTGCTGCACGGCTGCGGCGTGGGAGGCGGCAGCCTGGTTTATGCCAATACGCTGCTGGTGCCCCCCGACGAAGTGTTCGAAGACCCGCGCTGGCGCACGCTGGGAAACTGGAAGCAGGACCTCGCTCCCCACTACGAAACGGCCCGGCAAATGCTGGGCGTGGTGACGGCGCGCTGCCAGACCGACACGGATCATCTGCTGCGGGAAATCGCCGTGGAAATGGGGCGCGGCGACACGTTCCGGCCCACCGACGTGGGAGTGTATTTTGGCGAGCCGGGCAAGTACGTGCCCGACCCGTTTTTTGGCGGCCGCGGACCCGAACGAGCCGGTTGCATCGAGTGCGGTGGCTGCATGGTGGGGTGCCGGCACGGCGCGAAAAACTCGCTCGATAAGAACTACTTGTACCTGGCCGAGCAGTTGGGCGCCCAGGTCGTGCCCGAGACCGAGGTGCTCGACATTCGCCCGCTGGCCGGGGGCGGCTACGAACTCGAGACTCGCCGGATCACGGATTGGCCGCTCAAGCGGCGGCGGACGTATCGCTCGCGAGGATTGGTACTGGCTGGCGGCGTGTTGGGGACGGTGCCGTTGCTGTTGAAATGCCAGGCGAGGGGCTCGCTGTCTCGGCTCTCGCCGCGGCTGGGCGCGTTCGTGCGCACCAATAGCGAGGCGCTCGTCGGCGCCACGACCGATCGCCGCGACGTGGATTATTCGCGCGGCATCGCGATTGCCTCGGGCTTTTATCCCGAGCCGCGCACGCACATCGAGATGGTGCGCTATGGCAAGGGGCAGGACTTCATGGCGCTATTGTCGACGATCTTGGTCGGCGGCGGACCGCCCTGGCCGCGCCCCCTGCGATTTCTGGCCGCGGTCGCCCGGCATCCCTGGCAGTTCGCGCGGCACCTGGTGCCATTCGGCTGGGCGCATCGCTCGGGCATTTTGCTGGTGATGCAGTCGGTTGCCAACCACATGAGCTTGCGTTTGCGCAGGCGCTGGTACTGGCCGTTTGGCCGGCGCGTCGATTCGGTATGGGACTCGCCCGACAAAGTGCCCAAGTATTTTCCGATCGCCAACGAGGTGGCCGAACGACTCGCCGAGAAAATGGACGGCCACGCTTCGAGCGGGTTACCGGAGGTGCTGCTCAACCTGACCTCGACGGCGCACATCCTCGGCGGCTGTCCGATGGGAGCTAATGCAGCGGAGGGAGTGATCGACAAGCAGGGGCGCGTGTTCGGCTACGACAATTTCTACATTGCCGATGGGTCGATCGTGCCGGTCAACCTGAGCGTCAATCCGAGCCTGACGATCACGGCGCTGGCCGAGTGGGTCGCAAGCGGTATTGCAGGCAAAGAGCCGCCAGGTTTGGCGCGCGAAAATTCGCCGCGGGCCCCACAATAATCAGCGTGCTAATGCCAGTGATCGGCTGTGTTTTTGTGGCAGGCGAATTGTTCTTAAGTCTTTTTGTTGCAGTTATTTGCAGCGCATGCGTTCTTCGCGACCAAATACCCTCTCGCGGTATTTTGGTGGATTTTATGACGTTTGCGCTTGAACGAAAACTTTCTTTAGTTAGTTTATGACGAATCTAGCGCGAAGCTGTGCGTACGTCGCGCAATAGAAAGTCAGACTTTAAGTCGTCCTTCGAAGGAGCCGCTAATGACTTTGACAACGAGACGTTTCTTTCTTGCTGCGCTCGCAGCATGCGCAACCCTGTTGGGTTCTGCGCTTCCAGCACATGCAATCTCGATTTCGATCGACTCGATTGCGAAGCTGCCCGCTGACTCGGCCAACGGCGTGCTGAGCGGTTCGGGTACCGGCGGTGGTAACCGCCAGAGTGAATGGGATAGCCAGGTTTCGACGCTCAACGGTGGCAATTCGGCGCTGGACGCCGTGGGCAACTCGGTGAGCGGTCAAACCCGTTACGCCTCGACGCTGGGCGCCGACTCGGACGCTTTGGCGTTTGGTGCGGCCACCCGCGACGTGACCAGCGCCTACCGGGTGTTCTTTACGGTCAACAGCGCCGACCCGAACGTGATTTACGACATCAAGATTGACACCGGCCGCTTTGGCGCCCTGGTCAATCGCGACGAAGGTGGAGCAAATGGTGAAGAGCGCATCGACGCCGTCACCGGTTCGCTCAATGGCGTTGGCAACGCTGGCTTGGCGCTGGCCGGCTTGCCGCAGCAGGCGACCGGCTCGACCGTCGTCACGGCGATCAACCAAACGAATTCGTTGGTACTGTCGGGACTGTCGGGAAGCGGCACGTACCAGCTCGACTTCAACTGGACTTCGCACGTATCGAGCGGTAATAACGTCGCCAGCGGTGGTGACGAAGCCGTAGTGCTCTTGGGCTTGAACACCCAAAGCCTGAGCCGTATTGCCGGCGCCGACGATTACCCGGGCACCAGCGGTCGCACCGCTTCGGGTGACGGTCACTTCGTGACGGTATCGGCCACGGTGACGCAGGTCGTTCCGGAGCCGAGCACCTTGGTGCTGTCGGGCTTTGCCGGCCTGGGCCTCGGCCTG
>CAZPED010000311.1:0-5410 GCA_964585335.1 uncultured Planctomycetaceae bacterium
GGCCAACGAGGCCGCCGCGGCTTTTGGCCGTTATCGCACGGCCCAGCAACTGGCTGACCGTTATGAGCGCACGATCCTGCCTAGCGCCGTCGAACTGCAGAACATATCCTCGCAGCTGTACACCCAGGGGCAGATCGATTTCATCCGCTATCTCAATGCCCAGCGCGCGTTGCTCGACGCCAACCTGGCCTACCTGCTGGCCCAGGAGTCGCGGTGGACGGCCGCGGCCGAAGTGGCCGGTTTGCTGCAGAGCGAGCAATTTCCCTAAGGCGGAACCGCACACCGCGGCGCCACGACAAGGGGCAATTACATTTGCGTAAGCTTGACGCAGTCGGTCTTTGCCGCTTCAAAACATTGACCGATAATTCTCACAGTGCCGCTGTAACTTGGGCGGATCGTCGGCAACCAGGCAATGCCGGCAGCTGGCACGGACTTTACCTCGCAATCGGCAAGCCGCCGCGCTCAGACGCGGCAATGGCCTCTGGCGCTGCGAGGCCACTCGCGAGTAGTCATGCAAGGGACAGAGCGACCCACTAAGCGGCTCATTTTCAGCGGCCTGATCGTGGTGTGCCTGCTACTCATCGCTGGCGCCATCTGGACGTCGCGAGCCAATTCCAAGGTTCAGCCCCCGTTAGCGCTTGCGAGCGCCGCCGAACCGGGGGTTTGCCTGGCGCCCGGTTCGTCGTGCTGCTTACAGCTGTCGCCGCATACCACCACCTCGCTCGGCCTGCGGCTCACTCAGGCCCAAAGCGCGGCCAATCATGAGCGTTTGAAGCTTTCCGGATCGCTGTTTATCGACTCGAACCGCATGGTTCGTGTCCACTCGCGGTTTTCGGGCGAAGTTGTTTCCATCGGCGACTGCCGGCCCGAAGACGCTGGCAGTATAGGTGAACCGCGCCCTCTGCGACTGGGCGACCGTGTCCGCAAGGGACAGGTCCTGGCGGTCATTTGGAGCAAGGACGTCGGCGAGAAGAAATCCGACCTGGTGAACGCCCTGTCGAAACTGTTCCTCGACGAAGCTCAGCTGAAAAACCTGCGCGCCTTGCCGCGCGACGCCGTTGCCGGACGGCAAGTGCGCGAAGCCGAGCGCGAACGCGAAGCCGACATTATCGAGGTCGATCGGGTGGAACGCACGCTGCGCTCGTGGCGCTTGACCGAAGCCGAGATCAACGTCGTGCGGGCCGAAGCGGAAAAGATTCACCGCGGCGACACAACTTCCGACATGGACGTGGACGTCAAATGGGCCGAAGTCGAGGTACGCAGCCCGATCGACGGCGTCGTGCTCGAAAAGAACGCCGTGGCGGGCGACATCGTCGATAACTCGCTGGACCTGTTTCGCATCGCCGACATGAGCGTGCTGGGCGTAATGGCCAACGCCTATGAAGAAGACATCCCCTCGCTCGAATCGATCCCCGCCGGGCAACGGCGCTGGACCATCCTGCTCAAGTCGCAGCCCAACGCGCCAGGCATACCCGGAACGTTCGAGCTGATCGGCAGCGTGGTCGATCCGAACCAACATACGGCCGCCGTGATGGGCTGGCTCGACAACCGCGACGGGCGCCTGCGGGCCGGCCAGTTCATCACCGCCCTGGTCGAATTGCCGGCCGAGGGGAACGAAGTCGTGGTGCCGGCCAGCGCCGTGGTTCAGGAAGGCTCGGTCTGCACCGTGTTCGTGGCCCACGACGAAACCGGGCGCGAGGTCGAACGCCGCCAGGTGGCCCTCGTCAGCCGCGGCCAGGACGTCATGTATTTGCGTGTCACACCAACGCCCGAGGAAGCCGCTCAAGGCTGCCAACCCATCGAACCGGGCTCCTGGGTGGTAACTTCCGGTGCTATCGAGCTGGACGGTGCGCTCGAAAACGCACTGGCGACCACTCCCAAATCCGAGGCTCCGGCCAACTGACATTTCGTTTCTAGTCTGATCGCTGTCGGTCGTGCCAGGCCCGCGCCTGCCGCGGGTGGAGGCCACACATGATTCACGCACTCGTTGCCTGGGCCGTACGCAATCGTCTGGTGGTTATTCTGGCGACGATCGCACTCGCCGCGTTCGGCATCTACGCCGCGCTGAACATCAACGTCGAGGCGTACCCCGATCCGGCCCCCGCGATCATCGAAGTCATCGCCCAGTATCCGGGGGCGTCGGCCGAAGAAGTCGAGCGGCAGGTGACCATTCCGCTCGAAATCGCCCTGGCCGGCATGCCGGGGCTCGATTATACGCGCAGCAAGAGCCTGTTCGGGCTGGCTCACCTGCGCAATCAGTTCGACTACGGCGCCGATTATTTTCGCGCTCGCCTCGAAGTGCTCAACCGGTTGAACTCGGTCGAGTTGCCGCCGGGCGTCAAACCCGAGATTGCGCCAACGTCGCCGACGGGCGAAATTTACCGCTACATCCTGCGTAGCCCCAAGGACGTCCACGGCCGCGACATCTACACGCAGTACGATCTCAAGGCGCTCAACGACTGGAAGCTCGAAAAAGAGTTTCGTCGCGTGCCGCGGATTGCCGACGTCGTCAGCTTTGGCGGTAAAGTCAAGCGCTACGAGATCCGCCCCGACCCGGCGCGGCTGACGCAATATGGTGTCACGCTCGAACAGCTCGAACGGGCTGTTACCCAGAGCAACGCCAATGTCGGCGGCGACTATCTGCGCCAGGGCGACACGGTGCAAGCCGTGCGCGGTCTGGGGCTGATCGGCGGCGGGCAAGATCCCACGCAGCTTATTCGCCCCGGTACCGACCCCAAGACAGCCAGCCGCATGTTGCGGGCTGAAGAAGACCGCCGCTTGCGCGAGATCCGCCAGATCGTGCTCACGGCCACGAACAACGTGCCGATCAAGGTGGCCGACGTGGTCGAGGGCGGCCGGCGCGCCAAGAACGATCCCGAGCAGCGCGAGGGGGTCGTGGTGGGCAGTCACACGCCGGCCGGCCGCGTGGCCGTCAGCCTGCCGCACGGCGAAGCGATTGCCTCGGCCGCCGGCAGCGAGCCGCACGCCGCCGAACATTCCCCTCCGATTTCCGCCTCGGGCACGCCGGCTACTGATGCGCCGCAATCCAGTAAACCATCCTCTGTGCCCCCCAGCACCGCGCCGGCCAAGATGGCTGCGCCGGCTCCGACCGCGGCGGCCGATGCCAGCCACCCGCGCGTCTGGGACGACAATTCCGACGTCGTGCAGGGCGTGATTCTGCTGCGCAAGGGAGAAAAGTCGTTGCCGGCCTTGGCCGACGTTAAGAAGAAGGTCGAGGAGCTCAATCAACCCGGTCAACTTCTGCCGGGCGTCAAGCTCGAGACGGTCTACGATCGCACCAACCTCATCAACCTGACGACGCACACCGTTCGCGAAAACGTGCTGGTCGGCATCGGGCTGGTGGTGGTGATCCTGCTCGTGTTTCTCAACGACACACGCAGCGCGCTGATCGTGGCCCTCAACATTCCGCTGGCGCTCCTCTTCGCCTTTTCCGTAATGTACCTGTCGGGCAAATCGACGAACTTGCTGTCTCTGGGCGCTGTCGACTTCGGCATCATTGTCGATTCCAGCGTGATCATGGTCGAGGCGATCCATCGCCGACTGAGCTCGGGCGAAAATGCCGATTTGCCGATCGAGTCGCGCATTTTGCGCTCGGCCTCAGAGGTCGAGCGCAGCTTGTTCTTCTCGAGCGTGATCATCGTTTGTGCCTTGTTGCCGCTGTTCTCGATGACCGGCCCCGAAGGCCAGATTTTCGGACCCATGGCCGACGCTTACGCATTTGCCCTGTTCGGCGCCTTGCTGCTGGCACTCACGCTCTCTCCGGTGCTTTGCCGGATCTTCATGGCCCGCATTTCCGAGTCGTCCGACAACTTCCTGGTTCGCGGCCTAAAGTCGTTCTACCTGCGGCAACTCGACGCTGGTTTGCGGCATCGTAAGTGGCTGGCGGCCAGCTTTGGCGTGCTGGTACTGATAACGGTCGCCGCGCTGCCCTACCTGGGCCGTGAGTTCATGCCGGCGCTCGAAGAAGGCAACATCTACATTCGTGGCACTTTCCCAGTCAAAGTGTCGCTGGAGGAAGTCGCCCGCTGCTCGAAGACCGCCCGCGCCGTGCTTCGCAAGTATCCGGAAGTGCAGGCTGTGCTCTCGCAAATGGGGCGACCCGACGACGGCACCGATCCGACCGGCTACTACAACGCCGAGTTCTTCGTCCCCCTTGAGCACGAAGAACAGTGGCCGAAAGTCGTGGCACGCTCGGGCCCGCGATCCTTGCTGGGGCCGCGTGCCCGCACCAAGGGCGAACTGGTCGAGGCCATGCAGCGTGACTTGAACAACGCCATTCCCGGCGTCGACTGGAACTTCTCGCAGCAGATCCGCGACAATGTGATGGAGACCCTCTCGGGCGTCAAGGGCGAGAACTCGGTAAAGATCTTTGGCCCCGACCTCGACCAGCTCGAACGCATTGCCAAGGACGTTCGCGGCCGGTTGGCCAACGTGCGCGGCATCGAGAGCGTCGGCATCTTCCCGATCAAGGGACAAACGAACCTCGAGTTCTCGATCGATCGCGAGCGCTGCGCCATGTGGAACGTCAGCGTCGCCCAGGTGCAAGACGCGCTGCAAACGGCCGTCGGCGGCAAGGCCTTCACCGACATGGTCGAAGGCGAACGCACGTTCGATATTACCGTCCGCTGGCCCGAGGGGCTGCGCAAGAATGAAGACGAGATTCTCGACATTCCGGTCGACGTGGTGAACAACCGAGTGCTGGCCGACAGCGCTCCGGGAATTCAAGGCGCAGCCGAACCGGGGCTGCCTGGCGCCAAAGCGGCGATGCCTTCGATCACCGGCAGTTCGTTCAATGCCACGTTCAACAATCCGGCCAGCGTGCCGCGCCGCCGGCTGCGCGACCTGGTAGTGCCGGTGAGCGACCGCGGCGCTCCTGACCGCGACGGCAAGTTCGCCCGCTCTGGCGCTTCGACCATTTCGCGCGAGCAAGGCAAGCGGCTGATCGCCATCAAGTTCAGCGTGCGCGGCCGCGACCTGGCGAGCGCCGTGGCCGAAGCCCAGCGGGCCACGTGGGATTGCTTCACCGCGCCTTACACGGCCGAGTGGAGCGGCGAGTTCGAGGAAATGACCAACGCCATTCACCGGCTGATGATCGTTGTCAGCGTCTCGCTGCTGTTGATCCTGGTTTTGCTTTACCTCGCGTTGGGATCGGTACTCGACGTCATGGTCGTTTTTGCCAACGTTATTGTCCTGACCATCGGCGGCATCTGGGCGCTGATCCTCACGGGGTCGAACTTCAACATCTCAGCGGGGGTCGGTTTTATCTCGATTCTGGGGGTGGGCATGATGAACGGCCTGATCCTGATTTCGGGATTTAATGCCCGCAGGGCGCAGGGAATGCCGCTGGCAGAAGCATTGCGCGATGGCATGGAAAAACGCGTGCGGCCGC
>CAZPED010000312.1:0-5374 GCA_964585335.1 uncultured Planctomycetaceae bacterium
GGGCAGTCAGGTACCCTTCGTCCCTGGGCGGCCATCCCACGAAGGGGGACGTGCCGAAAATCGTGTTCTCGCCGCCGGACTCCGAAGAGTCGATCGCCCGCAACAAGAAGCGGGCGACGGCCAAGCGGACGGGCAACCCCGATTCGTTCCGCGGTCAAAGCCCCGATCCGCCGGCTGGCGTGGCCGCGGCGCCTCGTCAGCAAGGGCCGGCGCAGCCGTTGACCACGCAAGTCGCCCGTCCCGTAACGCAAACGCCGCCGGTGGCCAATGGCTATCGCCCGGCGCCCCCGAGCGGCGGCCCGTCGCGCGGCACACCTGCTCAAACGCTGCCAAACGGCGGCACCGCTCGCTTCCAGAGCCCCGACGCGGGCTATGGCGGTCGGGCGGTCACACCGGTGCCGGGCGGGCCCAACTCGTACACGGTCAACCAGCCGGCTCAAGGTTATAGCCAACAACCACCCGCTGGATATGCGCAACCCCCGCAAGGATACCCGCCGGCTGCGCAGGGTTACGCCGCTCAGCAGGGCGTCGCGCCGGCGGCCAACCCGCCGCAGGTTGCTCAGGCGCCGCCGTATGGCCAGGGTGGCTACACGCCCGCGGCGCCTCCGGTGCCAGCGGCACCGGGTTATTCGTCGCCGGGCCTCTTGCCTCGACCTGGCAACGTGATGCAGCCGGTCGACCCCGACGAAGCGCCGACGATTCCCGTCGACATTTACGTCAGCGAAGCGCAGACCGGCAAGTTCATGTTTGGTGCCGGCGTGAACTCGAACGCCGGCCTCGTGGGCAACATCGTGCTCGACGAGCAGAACTTCGACATTTGGCGAGTGCCGACCAGCTGGGAAGACTTCCGGAGCGGCCGTGCCTTCCGCGGGGCCGGCCAGAAGTTTCGCATCGAAGCGTCGCCCGGTACGCAAGTGTCGCGGTACTTGATCAATTTTGCCGAGCCGTACCTGTTCAACACGCCGGTCAGCATGGGCTTGAGCGGTTACTACTTCCAACGCTTCTACGCAAACTGGACGGAACAACGCACCGGCGGCCGCGCCAGCCTGGGCTACCAGTTCACGCCCGACTTGTCGGGTAACGTGGCGCTGCGGGCCGAAGACGTCGGCATTTTCAATCCGATTCCCAGTCCCGACGCCGGACAGGTTCCTGACCTGGCGGCCGTGCTGGGACACACGCAGCTCTACAGCGTCAAGCCGCAGATTGCCTACGACACGCGCGACAACACGTTTCTGCCCACCCAGGGCATGTACTTCACGACCGACTTTGAATACGTGTTCGGAACTTTCCAGTTCCCGCGCTACATGTTCAACTTCCAGAAGCACTTCATGCTGCGAGAGCGCCCGGACGGCTCGGGCCGCCACACGCTCAGTTACTACAGCCAGTTCGGCATTTCGGGTAGCGACACGCCGATCTACGAACGATTCTATGCCGGTGGCTTCGGCACCTTGCGCGGCTTCCAGTTCCGCGGTGCGTCGCCGATGGTCGTCACTCCGCAGGGCAACGTCCAGGTCGGTGGTACGTTGATGAGCGTCAACTCATTGGAGTACATGTTCCCGATCACGGCCGACGACATGCTCAAGGGCGTTGTCTTCTGCGACTTCGGTACCGTCGAGTACACGCACAGCTTGTACTGGTCCGATTTCCGTATCGCCCCGGGCGCCGGTCTGCGAGTGACGATCCCGATGATCAGCGCTGCTCCGATCGCCCTCGACTTTGCCTTCCCGGTCAAGAAGGCCGCCACCGACTTGGATCAGGTGTTCAGCTTCTTCGTCGGCGTCGGCCATTAACATTAATTCGACGGCCAACGTAGCGGCCAACGGACTCTGTGCCCACCAGGCAAGGGCCGGCCATGTGTAGGCACGGCCAGCGATCACCTGGCAGGCAGCTTGGCTACCGGTCTACCAGCCGTAGTAGTAGCCTGGGCCCGTGTAAAAACCATAGCTGTAGTACGGCCGGTAGAAGTAGGGCCGCACGTACGGGCGATAATAGGGTCGATAGTAAGGCCGGTAATAGGCGCCGTAGGGGCGATAGACCCCGTAAGGCCGATAGAAACGCCGATAGGCGACGTTCGTCACCGGCGCTGCGCCGGCGAATTGCGTCGTAACGGCGGGCTGCACATCGGTGCGGAAAATGGCCTTCGTGACGGGCGCATCAGCGCCTCGAGCGCTCGTGGCCAGTAGCGCGGCCGCGGCTGTCAGGCAAAGCGTATGCAGATTCATGGTCATCCCCTTTCATGGTGGGATACGTAGTCGCACGTTCCACGTTCAAGGGAATGCTATTACCGTGCCAGACGAGCGGCAAGAAATCGCGGCGTTTTCGCCGGCCTGTACTAATCGTACTGGATGAGGCTGTAGGGGTTAAAGCGCGCCAGCCGTTCGGTGCCGCCCAGGCTGGTCAGTTCGATGACAAAAGCGCACCCCGCCACTGTGGCTTTGGATTGTTCCACCAGATGGCAGCAGGCTTCGACCGTGCCCCCGGTGGCTAGCAGATCGTCGACCAGCAGCACGCGCTGACCGGGTTGCACACCGTCGCGATGAATTTCGAGGGTATCGGTGCCGTACTCCAACTCGTAATGGAACGAGTAGGTGTCGAACGGAAGCTTGCCTGGCTTGCGCACCGGCACGAAGCCCACGTTCAGCTCCAGGGCCAGTGGCGCGGCGAAGATGAATCCCCGCGCTTCGGCCGCCGCCACGCAGTCGATCCGGGCGTCGCGATAGTGAGCGGCCAGCTGCCGGATCGTTTCGCGAAAGGCCGCCGGATGGCTGAGCAGGGGGGTGATATCGCGAAACAAAATGCCCGGTTTCGGAAAGTCGGGCACGTCACGAATGTACTCGGTCAGATCCATGGCTCAGCGATCTCCCGGGGGCTGCGGCGCAACGTCGTCGTGAAAGAGCCACTGCCAGCGCGGCCGGCACTGGCGCACCGGCTCATTCTAGCGGTTGGCCCAGCCGGCGTGGATGGGCCGGGGCGGGCGTTTCGCCGCGCATGCCCCCGAGCCCCTGGTGCCGCGCGATCGGCTTAGGAGCGGCCGCCTTGCAGACTTTGGGCCAGCTTGCCGAGCGCCTCGGTTTCGATTTGCCGCACGCGTTCGCGGGTCAGCCCCAGCGATTCGCCAATTTCCTTCAGCGTGCGGGGCTCGTTGTCGTACAGGCCGAAGCGCATCCGCAGCACGGTCGCCTCGCGGTGGTCCATCGTTTCGAGCATCTGCATCACATGGACCAGGTTGTCGCTGTCGACTAGTTCGTCTTCCGGGCTCTTAAGCCGTTCGTCCATCACCATCTCGCCCAGCGACCAGCCGCTTTCGGCCTGGTCGGTCTGCGGCGTCGAGTTGTAGATGCGGATGGCTTTCTTGATGATCGGCAGCTTCTTTTTGGGCAGACCCAGCACGCGGGCGACTTCTTCGGGGGTGGGCGTGCGGCCCAGCTCTTCGGCCAGTCGGGCCGTGGCGCGGCGCCACTTCGACAGCAGCTCGACCATGTAGGCCGGAATCCGGATCGTTTTGGCCGTGTTGATCAGCGCCCGCTTGATCGACTGCTTGATCCAGTAGCTGGCATAAGTGCTGAAGCGGGTGCCCATCGCGGGGTCGAACCCTTCGACGGCGCGCAGCAGGCCCAGGTTGCCCTCTTCGATCAGGTCCTGCAGGCTCAGACCCTTGCCGGTGTAGCCGCGGGCGATATTGACCACCAGGCGCAGGTTGGCGCGGACCATGCGGTCGCGAGCACGGATGTCGCCATTGCCAATCGCCGTGGCCAGTTCCTGCTCGTCGGCGGCGCTCAACAGCGACGTCTCGTTGATTTCGCGCAGGTAGGTTTCCAGCGGGGTTTGCACGGCTGAGGAAGTACGGCGGCGGGCAGTCGGCATGGCTCGTGGCATCGTGTGCTCTGAAGGAGTGCGTTTTCGAACAACTGATTGATCGACGCACCGCGCGCGATTTCTGCAAGGAAGCGGCGAGTTAACGCCGTGGGGGACTTGTGCGGCACGTTCGGACCGTGCCGAAAAGAACGACCCCAGCGGCCGCGCGGGCCGCTGGGGTCGTGATGCTTTCGATCAGGGCCTGCCGGGCCGGTTAGTCCGGCCCCGCCCAGCGCTTCGCGTAGCGATTGTTCGGCCGCGGCCTGTTATGCCGCCGCGGCCCGCCCAACCGCAACGACTTTCCTTACTGCTTGATCAGCGGGCCGGTGTCGCCACCGATGCCGCCCTTGAGCTCCGAAGCCGGAGTGTTCGAGCCGCTCGAAGCCGGCGTCTTCTCGATGGCATCGTCGCTCCAGTCAACGCGTTTGCGCGACAGACCGATCTTGCGCTCGGCCGCGTCGACGCGCAGGATCTTGACCTCGATCTGGTCGCCCACCTTGACCACGTCCTCGGCATTTTCGACCTTGTGGTCGGCCAGCTCCGAAATGTGCAGCAGGCCCTCGAGCCCGTTCTCCAGGCCCACGAACACGCCAAAGTTCGTGATCTTGGTGACCGTGCCGGTGACCAGCTGGCCGGGCTGATACTTGCTGGGGATGTCCGTGGCCCAGGGATCTTCCTCGAGCTGCTTGAGCCCCAGGGCGATGCGGCGGCGCTGCTGGTCGACCGACAGCACCTTGCACTCGATCGTCTGGCCTTTTTCCACCACTTCGCTGGGGTGGCTGATCTTGCGGGTCCACGACATGTCGCTGACGTGCAGCAGGCCGTCGATGCCCTCTTCGATCTCGATGAAGGCGCCATAGTTCGTCAGGTTGCGAACCGTGCCCTTGACCAGGGTGCCAGGCGGATAGCGTTCGGCCACCTTGTCCCAGGGGTTGGCCTGGGTTTGCTTCATGCCGAGCGAAATCTCTTGCTTGTTCTTGTCGATGTTCAGCACGACCACGTCGATCTCGTCGTCGATGTGCACCAACTCGTTCGGGTGGCTGATGCGCTTGGTCCACGACATCTCGCTGATGTGCACGAGGCCTTCGATGCCCTCTTCGAGCTTCACGAACGCGCCGTAGCTCATCACGTTCACCACCGTGCCGCGCACCACTGAGCCGACCGGGTACTTCTGCTCAACCGTTTCCCACGGGCTGGCGCTCTTTTGCTTCAGGCCGAGGGCGATCTTTTCCTTCTCGCGGTCGACGTGCAGGATCTGCACTTCGATTTCCTGGTCGATCGAGACCATTTCCGACGGGTGGCCGATGCGGCCCCAGCTCATGTCGGTAATGTGCAGCAGGCCGTCGATGCCGCCCAGGTCGACGAACGCGCCGAACTCGGCGATGTTCTTGACCACGCCCTTGCGCAGCTGGCCCGGCTCGAGGGTCGACAGCAGCTGGGCCTTCTTTTCGGCCCGTTCGGTTTCGATCAGCGCCCGGCGGCTGACCACGATGTTGCGCCGGGCGTCGTCGATCTTCAG
>CAZPED010000313.1:0-5351 GCA_964585335.1 uncultured Planctomycetaceae bacterium
ATTGGCCGCGGCGCAAGCCGTGGTCGCCGAGAAGACCAAGGTGCACGAAGCCGCCGCCCAAGCGGCCGCGACCGCCCAGGCACTGCTGCAAAGCCTGACTGCCGAGAAAGCGGCCCTCGACCAGGCCAACACGGCACAAGCTTCGGCCAAACCGTAACGATAATTTTCGGACAGGACACTTGGTCGCGCGGCGAAGCGGCATCTGCCCGGGCTGTCGTTTCGGTTAGCAAAGCGCGCAAAAAAACCATCGCCAGACCCAAGAGACTGGCGATGGGCGTATCAGTGCTCTGTTCCTAAAGCGCCGCGAGCTTACTCGCGCGGACGCACGGCGCCGGTCAGCCCGCTGTAGTCGGGGCGATCTTCAGGGTGCCAGAGCGGCTCGCCACGCATAACGCGCTCGGCCAACACCTCGATCTTCTCCTTCGAACCGGCGGGCGCTTCGGTCGGGCAGAACTGCTCGTCGACCGCGGGAGCAAAGTCCTCGTCGTGACCGTACTTCAAAATGGCTTCAAACACGTTCCGCATCTGCCGCATCGAACTACTACCCTCCAACAAACCACTAAAAAACGATAATCCCCACGCTGATCTCTCAGCCGGCTTGCACAAATCTCGAAGTAATCAAATACAGCCAGTCCTTTGTTGCGTCAGATCGGATCTTGCTTGCCTGGAGGCCCTCATGGCGGGCTTTTATGCAAGATCGCTCGCTCGGATACGGTAGGCTCGTTGAGAATCCGAATCAGGGGGGAAGGACACACGTCGTTCCTTTAAGCACTCGATTATTATCGACGCTCATCAAAAGTCAACACTTTTGGCAGGTTTTACCGCTTGACAGCAGCTTGCAGTTTAGTAAGCGAGAGAGAATTGCGCGATCACGCAACTGCCCAGAAAACGGGCCGGTTTTTACGACCTGCTACGTGGCTGACCTGGGCGATTGCGCAGCCTGTTTGCCCTGTAATCGATGCCGCTTGATATGTACTTCAACCGATAGGTATCACACCACCCATGCTTTGGTTTCAACACACGCTTCAATTGCCGGCCATGCGGCGCGGCTTCCACTTGATTACGCCGCAGATCGTGGCCGCGGTGCCCGAACTGGCCGACATCTCGGTGGGCTTGCTGCACGTCTTCATTCAACACACCTCGGCGTCGCTGACGATCAACGAGAACGCCGATCCCGACGTGCCGGCCGACCTGGAGAGCGCGCTGAGCGCGATCGCCCCCGAAGACTTCGACTACCGCCACACGATTGAAGGTCCCGACGATATGCCAGCTCACGTCAAGGCTGCGCTGCTGGGCTCCTCGGTCAGCGTGCCCGTTCGCGACGGCCGCCTGCTGCTTGGTACCTGGCAGGGCATCTACCTGTGCGAGCATCGGAATCGCGCCACGCCGCGGCGGCTGATCCTCACGCTCAGCGGTCAACAGCGCCGCGCGTAGCAGGCGCTATTCCGCCAGCGCCGGCAATGGCTGCCCGCTGCGCTCGATGCGCGCCAGGTCGTCGATCCAACAATCGATGAGCGTGGGCAAGTGGGCGTTGCGATCGACGTGCGCTAGTGCCGCCAGCGTGCGATCGGCCAGCGCCGCCAGTGTGACGACATCGCGCGACGTACCGGCCAGATTGACGGCCTCGAGCAACACTTCGTCCCCCTGCGGCGCCAGGCCGGCCGTTTTGCGGAGCGACTGCCGAAAGAAGTCGAGGCCGAAGCCCGCCACGCGGCGCAAGCGTGTGCGCCGCGGCGGCGCTTCCTTGCCGGCCGCTTCAACGAAGGCCGCGATCTCCTGCGCCAGCGCCACGCTGTCGTAGCGCCCGGGGGCCAGCGTCCGGAGCAACTGACGGCGGAACGACCATAGCTCCTCGTCGGAAAGTTCCAAGGCGCGTTGCACGCTCCCCTCGGCAAAGCCGGCCAGCCGTCGCGCCTCGCCGGCGTCGGCAACCAACCCGCGGCGCTGGAGGATTTCGGCCAACAGGTCGTCGGCCAACGGTCGGAAGCGAATGGTCTGGCAGCGCGAACGAATCGTGGGCAGTTGCCTGTCGGCGCTCGTACCAATCAGAATCAGCAACGACTTCGGCGGCGGCTCCTCCAGCGTCTTGAGCAGCGCGTTGGCGCTTTCCTCGCCCAGGTCGTCGGCGTCGTCGATGATGGCCACCTTGCGCCCGCCCATGAACGGCTTCAGGGCAATGTCGTGGCACAACCCCTCGCGCATCCGGCGCTCCTCGCTGCCAACGAACAGAGAAATTGGGAGCGACGTGCGGTCGGCCGGCTTTTCGATCAGGATCAGATCGGGATGCGTGTGGGCCGTTACCTGCACGCAAGCATCGCAGCGGCCGCAGGGGGCCAAATCCTCGGCCCGCGCGAACTGGCAGAGCACCCCCTGGGCCAGCTTTTCGGCAAACGCCCGCTTGCCGATGCCCGCCGGGCCCACGAACAGGAACGTGCTGGCCAGCCGGCCCCGGCGCAGGCTTCGGCGGAACAGCTCGACGACGTCGTCGTGTCCTTCAATGCCTTGCCAGGTCATGCGTGCAGCGTCCTAATGTCGATGACGCCCGTCATTCTACCGGGTCGGGGAGGCAGGCGCAAGGCACGGCTTGCGGGCCGCCATCTTCGGTCAACCTGTGCGAGCAGGTTACTGCCGAAAGTGTCCCTTTAGGGAACCGCCGGGGTTACCACGTTCGTCGCGGCGGTCGGCCCTGCTACCGTAGGCAGTGGCAAGACCTTGGGCAACAGCATGAACTCACCCGGCTGATCGCTCTCGGCGAGGTGAAACATCAGTTGACACACGCCGTCCAACTGCTGGCCCATTTGGGCCGAGCGCTGCATGGTAGTCCGCGAAACGCTCTGCATGCCCGGCGCCGACTTGACCAGCGAGACCTGGTATGTGCCGTTAGCTCGCTCACCTGGAGTCGATTCGAGCCGAACACTGAAGACTTCCAGCTTGCCGTCGGCCGAGTGCCCAAAGAAGCAAGCCGGCCGATCCTCGCTGAGGATCACTTCGTCGAGAGGCGCCGTAGCACTCAGCTCGATAACGCCCAGCTCGCGCAACAATTCGTCGCTGGGTGGCTGCTTGTTCGGCGGCTCGCAACCAAGCTTCTTGGCTAGCGACTCGATCCGCGCCGTCCACCGGCCCGAGTCGGGCATCGTCAACTGAAGCGCCGCGGCGCGGGCCAGCATGGCTTGCGCCTCGTCGTTGCGTTTCAACTGCTGCAAGATCTCGGCGGCGGCCAACTGTCGCTCGCAATTCGACGGCTGGGCAGTCAAGCGGGCCAGAAGTTCTGCATATTGGTCGCGCTCGAAGAATGAGCGAAACATCAGCAAGGTGTCGGGCGACGCCTGCTGGGCAAAGGCCACGGACACGGCGTCGCGCATTTCCGCATCGCTCATCCGGTCGACATAGCGCACGTAGTATTGGCCGGTTGCATCCGACTGCTGGGTGCTCACGCCCCGGGCGGTCGTCGCAAAGACCCAGAATTCGCGCGGTCCTTGTGTCATTCGCACGATTTGGTCGCCGGAATTGGCGCTACCTTTCCAGCCCAAGCTCTCCATCGCAGTCTGTATTTCGGCCAAGAGCGGCGGCGCCTCTTTGTCGGATGTGAACTGCCAGACGGTCTCATTGTGATTCATCAGACCGTGGTTCGAAATCAGCTGCGTCGGCCGCAGCGCCGCCAGCCACGGCCAGCTGTCCGCGGGACGATAGCCTGGATAGAACTCGCCCGGCAGCTCGGGCAACGGCTTGTACTTGCCGGTGAACTCCGCGACCACCTTCTTCAACTGCTCGCCAATGTTGGCGGCGATATCTTCAGCCACGCGCTTGTACTTGGCGCCAGCCGACGCCACGCCACGCCGCGTCGAAGAATGGTCGAGCTGCCCACGATAGTCAAACTGTACGACCGGTGGCGACAAGTGATCGAAATACGAGTGACGCGAATGTGCCCAGGAAGTGCCGGCATTGACGACAATCGTGGCTTCGACCGACTTGTTCAGCAGGCCCGATTCCTCGCATTTGCCCAGCTCGATGCGCACGATCACGTCGGGAGCCAGCTTACCCGGCTGCTCCTGCTGTCCGCTGGGAAAGTAGTCGACCGAATCTGTGGACGGCAATTGAGCCAGCCGCTCGGCCACCAGCGGTCCGACGCGCTCCATCAGCGGATGGGTCGAATCGCAATAGATCGCCCAGCGGCGCGCGTCAAAACGAGGCTGATCGCCCGACGTGCCCGAAACAGTGCCCGAAACGAAGCGACTGTTCGCTTGCAGCGACTCGAGCGAGGCTTGCAGGCCACCACGCGTCGGGTTCTCTTCGTCCTCAGCCCGCATAGCTCCGCCAGGATCGCGCAGCCAGCGTAACGGCGTCCGCAAGCTCCGCGGCGTCAGCCCAAACCAAACGCCAACAAACAGCGCGACGCACACCACGGCGACCAGCAACAGGACTCGCCGCCAACCAAGTTTGCGCGGTCCCGGATTTGCCGTGTCCATGGTCGCCTGCCTTTGATCAATGCGCGGACCGAGGGCCAATTGCCTCGATCGTGTATTCGCCCGGCCCACGCGAATCTTGAAGACCAAATGCCAATCTAATCGTGGGCCGCACGAAAACCAATTGGGGGGCACCAGAACCGTGATTAGCCCCCAGGGCGCATGCCCGACCGGCTAAGGGGCGCTTGGAGCTGCCGCCAGTACGGCTGCGGCGGCGCGGCGAATATCGGCCTGCACGGCATCCACGGCCCGGGCGGCGTCGATGACGACAATATGCCCGGGGTCGCGGGCCGCCTCTGCCAGAAATCCCTCGCGCAATCGTGCTTGGAAACCGTCCCCCTGGCATTCCATGCGGTCGCGCAGCCGATCGATTCGGCCTGCAGCCGCTTCCGGAGGCATGTCGAGCACGAACACCCGGTCGGGCTGAACGCCTTGTGTGGCCACCTGGCCGATCTGGCGCACCGTTTCAATGTCGAGGCCGCCGGCATAGCCTTGATAGACAATGTTGGCCAGCACGTATCGATCGGAAACGATTGTCTGCCCCTGGGCCAGCGCCGGCGCGATCACTTGCTCGACGAGTTGAGCCCGGGCCGCCATGAACATCAACATTTCGCTCGTGCGGGCGATGGGCACGCGGTGGCCCAGCAGCAGTTCGCGGAGCGCTTCGCCCAGCGGCGTGCTGCCGGGGTCGACGCACGTAACGACGTCACGCCCGCGGCTGCGCAGCCAGTCGATGAACAATTCCATCTGGGTCGTTTTGCCGACCCCGTCGAGACCATCAAACGCGAAGAACATGGCACCCTATCAAAAACATGGCAAAGTCGCTCGGCCGGCAGCACGGCTCCGACCGTCGTATCACGCGGGGCCATTATACAATTCGACGACCCC
>CAZPED010000314.1:0-5350 GCA_964585335.1 uncultured Planctomycetaceae bacterium
TACAATTACATCATTCATACCGCTCCGTTTGACACCCAAGCGTTAGACCACTATCACTGGCATATAGAGATTATTCCGCGCGTAACGAAGACGGCGGGCTTTGAGTGGGGTACCGGGTTTTACATCAATCCGGTGCCGCCCGAGGAGGCGGCGGCCTTCATGCGGGACCTGGTCATCACCTCGTAAGACGCGCAAAGAATTCGGTCCAGGGCGACTGGATAAATGGCGGCCGGTTTGCCGATTGTGTCTGTACTGCCTCGCACCATCTAATTACCCCCTCCCCGCGTACGCACCGGCCGCACCATGACGCAACCCATCCGCTTCGTCTTCGTTCTGCACGACCACCAGCCCGTCGGCAACTTCGATCACGTTTTCGAGCAAGCTTATCGCGACAGCTACCTGCCTTTTCTGGAAGTCTTCGAGCGCTATCCGCAATTGAAGATCGGGTTGCACACGAGTGGCCCGCTGCTCGAGTGGCTCGACGCGCACCACGGCGACTACCTGGACCGCGTGGCCGCGCTGGTGGCCGCCGGCCGCATCGAAATCATTGGCGGCGCGTTCTACGAACCGATTCTGTCGATGATCTCGCGGCGCGACCGCATCGGCCAGATCAAGACCTTCAGCCGGTACCTCGAACAGCGGCTGGGCGCCACGATTCGCGGCATGTGGGTGCCCGAACGCGTTTGGGAACAGAGCATGACCAGCGACCTGGTGGCCGCCGGCATTCAATACACGATGCTCGACGACTCGCACTTCAAGAACGCGGGCCTGTCGGAAGACCAGCTGCACGGCTACTACCTGACCGAGGACGACGGCAACATGCTGGCCGTGTTTCCCGACAGCGAGCCGCTGCGCTACATGATTCCCTTCGCCCCGCCGGAGCAGACGATCGACTACCTGCGCCGCGTGGCCGATGAGCATCCGGGCGCGATCGCCGTGTTTGGCGACGACGGCGAGAAGCTGGGCGCCTGGCCCGAAACCAAAAAGCACGTTTACGACGACGGCTGGCTGGTGCGGTTCTTCGACCTGCTGGTGGCCAACGAGAGCTGGATCCAGTCGGCCACGCCGTCGGAAGTGCTCGACACGGTGGCGCCGATCGACAAGATCTATCTGCCCGAGGGCAGCTATCGCGAGATGACCGAGTGGGTATTGCCGACCGAGCAGCTGGCCGAGTACGTGGCCGTGCGGCGCGAGTTCGAGCACGACCCGCGCTGGCCGCGGATTGCCCGCTTCGTGCGGGGCGGCTTTTGGCGCAACTTCCGGATCAAGTATCCGGAGGCCAACGAGATGTACTCGCGGATGATGTCGGTGAGCAGCCGGCTGCAAAAGGCGCTCGACGATGGCGTGCGCGGCGAGCTGATCGAACAGGCCCGCACGGCGCTGTATCGCGGCCAATGCAACTGCGGCTATTGGCACGGAGCGTTTGGCGGCGTGTACCTGCCGCATTTGCGCAACGCGGTGTATCAGCAGGTGATCACGGCCGACAACCTGCTCGACCGCGCATTGGGCAAGCCCGAGCACTTTGTCGAGCTGATGGCCGACGACTACAACTTTGACGGCCGGCAGGAAGTGCAGCTGGCCGGCGACAAGCTGCTGGCACTCGTGGCCCCCAGCCGCGGCGGCATGCTGTACGAGCTGGACGTGCGGCCGATTGCCCACAACCTGCTGGCCACGCTGACCCGCAAGCCCGAGGCCTACCACCGCAAGGTGCTGGGTGGCGACGGCCGCAACGACGTGGCCGGCGTGAGCGACAAAGTGGTGTTCAAGCAAGAAGGCCTGGACACGCGGCTGCAATACGACAACCATCCGCGGAAGAGCCTGCTCGACCACTTCTACGATCCGTCGGTTTCGCTGGCGGCCGTGGCTTCGGGCCAGGCCCCCGAGCTGGGCGACTTTATCGCTCGGCCGTACGAGGCCCGCTTGCGGCGCAATCCGAATCGAATGCAGCTGCAACTGACGGCGCAAGGCTTCGTAGCCGGCGCTCCGGTGAAGATCACCAAGAGCCTGACGCTCGAGGCCGGCAGCTCGACGCTGGAAATCGGCTACCTGCTCGAAGGGCTGCCGCAAGACCGGCCGCTGCATTTTGCCGTCGAGCTGAACTTCGCCGGCATGCCGTCGGGGGCCGACGACCGCTTTTTCTACGGCAGCGCTCGCCAGCGCTTCGGCCAGTTGGGCTCGCGGCTCGACTTGCACGACACGCGCGAGCTGGGGCTGGTCGACGAGTGGCTGGGACTGGACGTCAACTTGACGCTGTCTCGCCCCTCGGGCATTTGGACCTTCCCGATCGAAAGCGTCAGCCAGTCGGAAGGCGGTTTCGAGCTGGTTCACCAGTCGGTGGCCGTGCTGCCGCACTGGCTGGTGCAGGCCGACGCCGAGGGACGCTGGTCGGTGCAAATGAACCTGGCCATCGAAACGCCCCGGATTGAAGCGCCGCTTGAGCGGCGCGCCGTGGCGCTGACCACCTAACGGCGGCTGGCTCGCAGCACCACGGCCTGTACGTCGAAGAGCCGGCCCACCTGTCCAGGCTGCCGCGGCGGCCACACGACCCAGGGCCAGCGTCCGCGCTCGACGACTTCAAACCGGCTGTCGAGGTAATCGGCCAGGTCCGTGGTCCGTAGCATGCGGAAAGTGCCGGTGCTCTGCCACTGACCGGAGCTGGTGAGCTCGACGTTGCACATTTGCACCGACTCGGAAAGGTAAATCCGCCCCTCGTCGGCAAGGTGCGCCAACAGCGCGTCGAGAAAGGCGTGTTCCATGCGCCGCGCCAGGCTGGCCAGCGCCGCGGTCCAGCGCGGCGAGTCGCGCAGGGCCGTCGCCGCATCGGCAAAGCGGCGGGCAAAGCGCTCCTCGGCCCCGTGGGCCAGGCCGAAGTGCAACTGGCTGAGCACGCACGAGGCGACGAGCATGTCGTAACGGCCTTCGAGCGGTAGCGTGGTGGCCGGCATGGCCGCGTCGAGCTGGGCCGACATCTGCTCGATGGCTTCGCTGGCGTCGGCAGCCGAATTCAAGAGCGAGTCGATCGCCGCCAAGAGCGGCTCCGTCAGGCCGGTCAGATCGGCCGGCAGCAGCGAGATTTTTGCCCGCAGCGAGGCTTCGAGCGGCACGTCGGCCAGGGCACGCTCGAGCGTGCTGGCGTCGATGTCGTTGACCAGCACCTGTTCGAAGCGGGTGGCCAGCTGCGCCAGGGGGATTTCGCTGCAAGGACCTGCGCCCAGCAGCGCCGCCCGCCAGGGGTTGGCCTGCGCGCCGGCGCGGCCGATCAGCCGCCGGCTTTCGGCCAGGTGCCGGCAGGCCACGGGGCGCAGCGTGTAGGGTTGGCGGGCATCGGGGGCAGCGGGCGAAGGGGCGTTGTCCGTCACGCCACGGCATCCTCGGCCTGCGGATCGCGCTGCTCGGCCGGCTGCGCGACCTGGTACCAGTCGATCGGCGTGCCCAGCTCGTCGGCCTTGAAACCGATTTCGGCCAGCAGCGGCGGCACCGCGTGGTGGCGAATTTCGCGGGCATTGTAGGCCACGCTCGGATCGTGCGTGACCGGCTGAAACTGGTTGAGCACGATGCCGGCGACAGGCAGCCCGTTGCGAAACGTGCTCGCCGTGATCAGGGTTTGCAACACGTGGTTGATCGTGCCGAGCACGTTACGGGCCACGACCAGCAGCGGAAAGCCGAGATCGTAGGCCAGGTCGGCGACGAATTCGTCCTCGGCCAAGGGAGACATCAGTCCCCCCGCGCCCTCGATCAGCACGATGTCGGACCGTTCGAGCCAGACGTCGAGGCCGGTGCGCAACCGCCGGGCGTCGATCTGCTTGCCTTCGGCCTGGGCGGCCAAATGCGCGGCCAGGGGCGCCGCGAAAAGTTGCGGGCAAACTTCGGCCAACGTGCCGGGCGAGCCGGCGGCGTGCCAAAGCGCCAGCGCATCGTCGGAGACGAGCGCATCGCCCTGGCGCCGGCAACCGCTGGCGGCCGGTTTGTAGACGCCCACCCGATGCCCCGCGGCGACGAGCGCCCGGGCGATTAAAGCGCCGACGTAGGTCTTGCCAACTTCGGTGTCGGTGCCAGTAATAAATAAGCCGCGAACCGGTTTTCGTGTCATAGGCGATAGATTACCATGAGCCCGATGATGAGTTCAAACCATAACAAGCAGCCGCGCGGTTCGTCCTCTTCGGTGGTGGTGGCGCTGGTGCAAATGACCGGTCACGCCTCGAAGCAGCGGAACGTCGACAAGGCGCTCGAGCGCATCGCGCAAGCGGCCGACGCGGGCGCGCAGATCATCTCGCTGCAGGAACTGTTCGCCGGGCAATATCCTTGCCAGAGCGAGGACCACGCGCGGTTTGACGAGGCCGAACCGATTCCCGGGCCGACCAGCGAGGCGCTGGCCGAGGCCGCCCGCCGGCACCAGGTGGTGATCGTGGGTTCGCTGTTCGAGCGCCGCGCGCCGGGCTTGTACCACAATACGGCCGTGGTGCTCGACGCCGACGGATCGCAAGTGGGCATGTATCGCAAGATGCACATCCCCGACGATCCGCTGTACTACGAGAAGTTTTATTTCACGCCCGGCGACTTGGGCTTTCGCGCCTTCGAAACTCGCTACGGCCGCGTGGGTGTGTGCGTCTGCTGGGACCAGTGGTATCCCGAAGCCGCGCGGCTGACGGCGCTGGCCGGCGCGCAGATCATTTTCTATCCGACCGCCATCGGCTGGCTGCCCAACGAAAAGCCGGTGTATGGGGCCAGTCAGCATTCGGCCTGGGAAACCATGATGCGCAGCCACGCGATCGCCAACGGCGTGTTCGTGGCGGCCGCCAACCGCACGGGCGTCGAGGGGCAGCTCGAATTCTGGGGCGCCTCGTTCCTGTCCGATCCGAACGGCAACGTGCTGGCCCGCGCCGCGCACGACAAGGAAGAGACGCTGCTGGTCGAGTGCGATTTCGACAAGCTGGACGTCGTGCGGACGCATTGGCCGTTTCTGCGCGATCGGCGGATCGACGCCTACGCCGAGCTGACGAAGCGCTATCTGGACTGACGCGCTGGCCGAGCTATGGGCCGCGCCGCACCTTGTCACTTGCCAATGGTTTGCCATGTCGACCGCCACGCCTGCCGCCTTGGGATATCGCTGGCCCGCTGAATGGGAGCCGCACGCCGGCACCTGGCTGGCCTGGCCGCACAAGCCCGAAACCTGGCCCGGCAAGTTTGAGCCGATTCCGGCCGTCTGGGCCGCGCTGGCGCGGACGCTGGCCGAGTTCGAGCCGGTGCACATTTGCGCCGGCGGCGAAGCCGTGATGCGCCAGGCGCGCGAATTAGTAGACGGCGCGGCGAACATCGTGCTGCACGACATTCGAACCAACGACGTCTGGGC
>CAZPED010000315.1:0-5334 GCA_964585335.1 uncultured Planctomycetaceae bacterium
TCGAGCGCTACACCGAGATTGCCCGGCTGGCCGAGGATGTGCGCAAGTTCGCCGAACAACTGCAAGACGCCCAGGACCCGCTGCTCGACTTCGAGGGCGCCGGCCCCGAGGCCAGCGAGGGGCGCAGCTTTCCGGTGCTCTATGTGCGCCGTAGCGTGATCGAGCAAGTCGTGCAAGCGGCCTTGGGCACGTCGCTCGAGCGGCTCGAAGCCGAAATCGACAAGGGGCCCACGCCTCAGAGCAAAGTGCTCGAAGGCTGGCGGGCCACGGGGCAAACCAGCGTCGAGCGCCAGGAAGCCGAGGTGAAGAACGTCGTCGGCGTGCTCGAAGGCCAGGGGCCGCTGGCCGACCAGACCATCGTCATCGGCGCCCACTACGACCATTTGGGCTGGGGCGGCTCGGGCTCGGCGGCTCCGGGTGTCAAAGAAATTCACAACGGCGCCGACGACAACGGCTCCGGTTCCACGGTCTTGATCGAGCTCGCCCGGCAACTGGCCGGGCGCGACAAGAAGCTGCCCCGGCGGATCGTATTCATCGCCTTCACGGGCGAGGAACGGGGATTAATTGGCAGCGCTCGCTACGTGAAGAACCCGCTGTTTCCGCTCGACCAGACCGTGGCGATGCTGAATCTCGACATGGTGGGCCGGCTGGACGGCGACAAACTGATCGTCCACGGCACCGGCACCGCCACCGAGTTCGACGCGCTGGTCGACCGCCTGGGCAAGCAGTACGGCTTTCAGATCACGAAAAAGCCGGGCGGTTTCGGCCCCAGCGATCACTCGTCGTTCTATGCGGCCAAAATCCCCGTGCTGTTTTTCTTCACCGGCAGCCACAAGGACTACCATCGCCCAAGCGATGACTTCGATAAGCTGAACATCGCGGGCATGCGGCGCGTGAGCGAGCTGGTGGCCGACGCCGCCGTGGCGCTTGCCGAAGCGCCGGCGCGGCCATCATATCTGGAAGCCAAGGGGGGCAATGAGACCCTGGGTGGTGGCGGCGATCGGCCGTATTTCGGCAGCATTCCCGACTTTGCCCAGGACGAACCCGGCTATGCGCTGGCCGGAGTGACCAAGGGGGGACCGGCCGATCGAGGCGGTTTGAAGGCTGGCGACATCATTATTCAGCTGGGCGAAAGCAAAATTGGCAACCTCGAGGATTTCGACAGCGCCCTGCGCAAATACAAGGCGGGCGACAAGGTGCCGGTGGTCGTCAAGCGCGGCGGACAGCCCGTGAAACTCGACGTGGTGCTCGATCCGCCCCGCTAGCAGGCTGGGTGCGGCTGGCAGGCCGCGTGGGCGCGGGGCCATTCGCCCCGAAAATGCGGGAAAACACGCGGGTTTTTTTGGCCTTTACCAATTCGGGGCTTCTCGGCAGAATACCGCCTCGAAATTGCCCCCCAGCGGTGGTTTCGCCCCTGGGACGACGGAGTCGCCTCGCGGGGTGCCGAGCGGTCACGGATGACCGGCCATCACCAGCAACGGAGTGCTAGACTGTGAAAACTCTTCGGATCGTGGCCACGAGCGTGGCCCTGATGCTTGCCGCTTGTGCGTCCGCTACGCTGCTTGCCGCCGATCCGCCGGTGGCCCCTCCTCGCGGTGCTGCTCCGGCCGCCGCGCCCAGTTCGGCATCGCGGGCTGCTGGTGCCCCGATTGCCGTGATCGACATTACGTACATTCTCGATAACTATCCGCGTCTGAAGGCCGCCAGCGACCAATTCAAGGCCGACATGGAAGCGGCCGAAGCGGCGCTGAAGAAAGAGCGCGACGCGATCGCCAAGAAGGGCGAGCGCCTCAAGTCGCTCAAGGTCGGCAGCCCCGACTTCAAGGCTCTCGAAGAAGAGATCGTCAAGCTCGAGAGTGATTGGAAGCTGAAGGTCAATCGGCAGAAGGCCGACTTCGCCGAGCGCGACGCCAAGAACTACCTGACCGCCTACCAGGAGATCAGCGCCGCGGTCAAAGCCTATGCCGAGCGCAGCAATATCTCGCTCGTGCTGCGGTTCAATGGACAGCCGGTCGACCCGAACAACCCGCAGTCGGTGCAGATGGAGTTGTCGAAGATGGTGATGTACTACCACCGCGACATCGACATCACGGACCAGGTGTTGGCTGAGCTGAAGCGCAGCGCTCCGGTGGCCGCGCAGCCGCCGCGCGGCAACGCAGCGCCGGCGCAGCCGCGCCGTTAGCGGGAACATCGGCAGGGCCGCCGCGGGCGGTCCTGGGGGTCGCCACGGATTTTCATTACGACGGATCGACGGCAGCTTTGATGCACGCACTACGCAAACAACGGACGATTGCCACGCCGGTCGCGGTTGAAGGGTTCGGTTTCTGGAGCGGCCGCGACGTGCGGCTCGAGTTTCGGCCCGCCGCAGCCGATACGGGCGTGGTTTTCGTGCGCAGCGATCTGGCCGAGCCGGTTCGCATCAAGGCCGTGGTGGCCAACCGGGTCGAGTCGCCGCGGCGCACGACGCTCCGCTGCGGCAAGGTCAGCGTCGAGATGGTCGAACACGTCATGGCGGCCCTGTCCGGCATGCAGATCGACAATTGCGAGGTCTGGGTCAACGAAGCGGAAATGCCCGGCTTCGATGGCTCCAGCCTGCCGTTCGTCGAGGCGCTCGACGCGGCCGGGTTGGTCGAGCAATCTGAATTGCGGCCGCGGTTGATCGTGCGTAACGTGACGCGGCTGGGCGACGACGATAGCTGGGTCGAGGCGCGGCCCAGCACCAGTGGCGCCTTGAGCGTCAAGTTTCGCCTCGATTACGGCACCGGCAATGCCATTGGCCGCCAAACGCTGCAACTGCCCGTGACGCCCGAATCGTTCCGCCGCGAGTTGGCTCCCAGCCGCACGTTCGTGCTGCAGGAAGAGGCCGAGTGGCTGGTTTCGCGCGGGCTGGGCAAGCGAGCCACGTACCAGAACGTGCTGGTGTTCGACAAGGAAGGACCGGTCGAAAACACGTTGCGCTATCGCGACGAGTGCGTGCGGCACAAAACGCTCGACCTGGTGGGCGACCTGGCCTTGGCCGGTTGCGATCTGGTCGGTCACTTTATCGCGCATCGCAGCGGGCATCGGCTGAACGCCGAGCTGGTGCGGGCGTTGTTGAACGAAGAGGAAATTATCGAGAGTCGGCGCCGCTCGGCTTAGTGCCGGGTGTCGCCAGTGTTGATGGAAACAGCGTTTCGCGCTTGCGGAGCATGGATGCTTTCCGCCGGCCAGCGCCACGCCACGGATGGGGACCCGCTATGGCAACCTATGTCGCCGACAACGTTTCGATTCATCCCCGGGCCGAGATCGACACCGACGTCGAGATCGGCCCGTTCTGCGTGATCGGCCCGAATGTGCGCATCGGCCGCGGCACGCGCCTGGAAAACAACGTCACGCTGATGGGGCGGGTCGTGCTCGGCGAGCACAACCACCTGTTTCCCGGCGTGGTCATCGGCGGCGAGCCGCAGGACATCAGCTATCGCGGCACCGATACGCAGGTGATCATCGGCGACCACAACATCATTCGCGAGTGCGTGACCATCAACCGCGCCAGCGAAAAGGAAGACGGCGTCACCACGGTGGGCAGCCATAACTTCCTGATGGCCTGCTGCCACGTGGCCCACGACTGCCGCCTGGGCAGCCACATCGTGATTGCCAACGGCACGCTGCTGGGTGGGCACGTCCACGTGCACGACCATGCCTCGCTGTCGGGCGCCGTGGCCGTGCACCACTACGCCTCGATTGGCAGCTACAGCTTCATCAGCGGGTGCAGCCGGGTGTTGCACGACGTGCCGCCGTTCATGCTCGTCGAAGGCCATCCAGCCCGGCCGCGCTGCATCAACGTCGTGGCCCTGAAGCGCAATGAATTCTCGCCCGAAGTGATCAATTGCCTGGCCGAAGCTCATCGGCTGCTCTACCGCGCCAAGGTGGGGCTCGATCATGCCCGCGAAATCCTCCGCGGTAACGATCAACTGGTGCCGCAGGTGAATGAGCTGTTGAGCTTCATTCAGATACAGCAGGAAGGTAAGCACGGTCGGGCTCGCGAGCGCAGGAGAGCGGCGTGAAGAATCTCAAGCTGGCCGTCGTTGGCGCCGGCCATCTGGGCCGGATCCACGCGCGGCTGATCAAGGAAATGCCCGACGTCGACCTGGTCGGCGTCGTCGATCCCGTGGCCGCCGCGCGCGAGCGCGTGGCCAGCGATTGCCTCACGCAGCCGTATGCCGACCACAAGGCCCTGCTGGGCCGGATCGACGCGGCGGTGATCGCCACGCCCACCCGGTTCCACTGTGCCGTGGCGCTCGACTTTCTGCGCGCCGGCGTGCCGCTGCTCATCGAAAAGCCGCTGGCCGCCGACCTGTCCGAGGCCGACGAGCTGGTCGAGACGGCTCAGGAACATGGCGTGCTCTTGCAGGTTGGCCACATCGAACGATTCAACCCGGCGCTCGAGGCCGCGCGTCCCCACCTGGGGCAGCCGCGCTATGTCGAAGCCGTGCGGGCGGCGGGTTTTACCGGCCGTTCGACCGATATCGGCGTCGTCCTCGACCTGATGATCCACGACATCGACGTGGTGCTGTCGCTCGTGCGCAGCCCGCTGGTCAGCGCCGCGGCCATGGGCCTGGCGGTGCTTGGCCGCCGCGAGGACGTGGCCCAGGCCCGGCTCGAATTTGCCAATGGTTGCGTGGCGCACCTAAGCGCTTCGCGCGTCAGCTACAGCTCCGCGCCCAATCGGCAAATGCAGGTCTGGAGCGAGCGGGGCTTTGCCACGATCGACTTTGGCAACCGCACGGCCAACGTGGTGACGCCCAGCGAGGCCGTCGTCCGCCGCGAGGTGGACTACGACGCGCTGGCGCCCGCCGAGCAAGCGGCTCTCAAAAGCCGGCTGTTCAGCGACGTGTTGCCGCTCAAGCAGCTGGCCGTCGAACAGCGCAACGCGCTGGCCGACGAGCTGCGCGACTTTGCCGACTCGATTCGCCAGGGACGTTCCCCCCGGGTCAGCGGTCAAGACGGCCGCGAGGCGGTGGCCGTGGCCGACGCCGTGCTGCAAGCCATTCGCGTGCACCGCTGGCAAGGGCGCGAGCTGGGGCCCGTCGGCCCGCTGGCGGCGCCTGCCGCGGCGGCCGTATTGCGCGGGCCGCACTGGCAGCCCGCCGTGCAACCGCGCCCGGCGGCTTAGCCCCTCAGGCCTGCGTCAGGCCAGGTCGCGATCTTCGAACATCGCCAGCCCCAACAGCATGGCGATCGTCGAGTAGACCAGGCAATAGACCAGCGCCATCCAGAGATAGCTGGTGGGCACGGCCGCGCCGGCGGCCACGGCCGCCTGAATGTTGAAATGGTCGAGCACCGGCAACACCGTGG